>CAIXZI010000359.1 GCA_903923915.1 uncultured Bacteroidota bacterium | reverse complement strand
TCCAACTCAGGTTTTAATAAACGCATTTTAGTAGATGACATATATGTTTTATATGCAATAGGAAATAATAATGTTTTTAAAATGATAGTAAGCATCAAAATAATCAAACCATAATTTACCGCCGATTTTGCCCCATCAAACGCGTTAAATACAGGTATTACCAGCCATCTGTTTATTAAATTAAACACGGGCCAGCCAATGTTTATCATTTTTTCTAAACCTAAATCATATTGTTTTAAAATATCGTATTGGTTCGGACCAAAGAAATAACGCATCTCGTATGTTTCAGAAGCATTATGACCAAAAGGTAAATTCAATTCGGTTTTCATGCGTTTTACATGTGTTAACGAATTTTTATCAGCCATTGTTTTTACAAAAGCGCCATCTTTTAAAAAGCCTTTATCGCAAATAATAGCTGATGTAAAAAACTGTTGTTTAAACGCAACCCACTTAACGGGCGCATCAGCAATGCTTTTTTCATCATCCTTGCCAGGATTAATGTAATCAGCATCTTCATCATTAAATTTCCAATAAACAGTAGAGTTTTGTTTCTCTTTTTCAATATGTTCTTCTTGTGATGGGGTTAACATATTCCAATTAAACGTAATCTCATCTGTATTTTGCGAAACAATACTTTGCATGCCTACCATTTTAACCTGGTAGTTTAATATGTAAGCATCATTTTTTAATGTGTAGATGTATTCAATATAACTGGCAGAATTTGCAGTGGGTAAACGCAAGCTAATTACTTGCTCATCAGCCGTTTTCTTTACATCACTTGCCGAAAAATAAAGGCTATCTGTATGAACTTGCAATGTGTTATTATAAGCTAAAAACACCAATGATTGCGAAGATGAATCTGTATTATTAAAAAGCTCAACTTTTGTTTTTTTATCAGGACGAGTATATTCTTTCAATTCAACCGAAACAACGTTTCCGCCTTTTGATTGAAGAACCACTTTTATCTTACTATTTTCTAAAACAATTTGTTTGTTCTCTCCTTTGGCAGCAACAGCAAAATCTTTGTAAGTGCTTTTTAAGTTTACCTCAGCAACCGAATCTTTATTAATATGAACTTCGGCTGTATCCACTGCTTTAATAGAAGCTACTGCCGCCTGCGCCTCTGCCTTAGATCTTTCAATAGCATCTACATGCCTTAAAGAATCTTGCGCATATTTTTGTTTTTTTATATCTGCTTCAGATGGCTTATTCAAAAAAAGCCATCCTATTAAAATGCCTCCTATAAGTAACAATCCTAAAAGGGAATTCCTGTCCATGTTTTTAAAAATTAAAGGCGCAAAGATATACATTACAATGGTTTTTTAACAAGGCTTTTAGGCGAGATATTTGACGGGCAAATTAGGGCTGCCAACCGACATATTTTCTACATTTGCCGAAACTTTTATCGCATGAACTTAGATTTTAAAAATAAACGTGCCCTTGTAGCAGGCAGTACCCAAGGTATAGGCAAAGCAGTTGCCATAGAATTAGCCTTATTAGGAGCCAATGTTACCTTACTTGCCCGCAACGAAGAAGCGCTTAAAAAAACTAAAGCAGAGCTTAATACCGAAAAGGGACAACAACACTCATACATAGTTGCCGATTTTAGCGACCCTGAGGAGGTTAGAAAAAATGTAAACCATTATATACAACGCCAGGGAACGGTAAATATTTTAGTTAACAATACCGGCGGACCACCAGCAGGGCCTATCAATTCAGCCAAAACAGAAGAATTTATTTCTGCATTTAACAACCATTTAATTTGCAACCATATTTTGGCGCAGGCGTGTATAGATGGCATGAAACATTCGGGCTACGGACGTATCATTAATATTATTTCTACATCTGTAAAACAACCTTTACACAATTTAGGCGTATCAAATACTATACGCGCAGCGGTTGCCAATTGGTCTAAAACATTGGCAAATGAGCTTGGAGTATTTGGCATAACGGTAAACAATGTATTACCTGGCGCTACCAGCACACAGCGTTTACAGGGAATTATAGAAAATAATTCGGCTAAAAATAATCGTCCTTTAGATGATGTAAAAAACGATATGCTGAAAGAAATACCAATGAAACGTTTTGCCGAAGCCACCGAAATTGCCAATGCAGTAGCATTTTTGGCAAGTCCGGCAGCAGCTTATATCAATGGTGTTAATTTACCGGTTGATGGTGGCAGAACAGCATGTTTGTAATTTAATTTACAAGTAATCGTTGGGTTTGATTTTTTCCCTCAAAATTAATGCGTACTAAATAAAGTCCGTGGGTCATGCCTTCTGTATTAAAGGTTTCAGTAAACATACCGGCGGCTACTTTTTTATTAGCTAGATTTTTAATGAGTTTTCCATCAATAGAAAACAACTGTATATCTACATTTTGCGTTTTTTCTAAATTAAACCTAACGGTAAACATATCCGTTGCAGGATTTGGAAATGTTTCTACCGAAAAGTTAGATGTATTAGCCTCTGCGATGCCCGTTGTTCCTGCGGGTGTAAGTTTTAAACTGTGTGCATATACATTATCGCCTGCATCAGAAAAACCATCTCCGTTAGATGCATTACCATCATAATAAAGGTTTACAGTACCGGTTGCAGGTGCTGTCCAGTCAAAATTAAAAGTAGCTGAATTTGCAAAAGCGCCTCCATTTGGTTTATGTGTAACAGTTAATCTGCCCGTTCCAAAAGGCTGTCCTTTACGTGTATGTATGGCATCAGTAATAGTTACAGTTCCAACGCTATTATTTACTGATGCGTTTGTGCTTCCGCTATTATCTAAAGCTTCAAAATCAAATCCAAAAAGACTTTTACCTGTTTCGCTAACAGTAATTGTTATGTGATATACAGTATTTGGAACATATTGATTGCCGGTTAAAACAGGGCTAGAAGTTAGTGTAATGCTGCCTGGACCGCCATTATCAGGTAAACCACCAGTTGTGCTATTTCCGTTTCCGGCACCGTGACAGCCGGATTGAGAACACGTACTTTCTCCTGGAGCTCCTGAATTGCCAAGTTTTCCACTAGAATCTAATGTGCTTGAAGTAAGTAAAGCTATTGCAGGTATAGCAATTAGGCTTGATAAAAGTAAAGTTTTCGTTTTCATAAGGGGGGGGTTAATTAATGACAATTTTTTTTGTTTGATTAAAACTGTTTGCATTTACTTTAAGTAAGTATATTCCTTTGGCTATATCATCGGTTGTATAAGTTTGCAGATATGTTCCTGCCACTAAACTATTATCCAGCATTTTAACTACTCTTCCATCTAACGATACTAGCTGAACTATTACTTGCTGTTGGGCCGGTAAAGTAAAAGCTACCGTTAATTTATCTTGAACAGGATTAGGATACATATCAAAAGAAAAATCTTCGGTATGCTCGGCTATTCCTGTAGTGGCTGGCGTTAGTGCAAGCAGGTATTTTGTATAAACATTATCTTGCGCACTAGCCAAATTATCATTATTACCCGTTACAGCCGATGTATAAATGTTTGCCGTTCCGCTGGCAGGTGCCTTCCAATCAAAATTAAAGGTAGTTGTATTATTAGCTAAACCTCCATTAAGTGTATGACAAACCGTAGAGCGCCCAGTGCCCCAACCGTGTTTTATTTGAGTATGCGTTGGATCTGTAATAGTTAATGTGCCTATGGTATTATCTACCTGCGTATTTGTATAGGTTGGCGCGCTTAAATCTAATATTTCGGCATTAAAGCCAAAAATAGCTTTTCCGGTTTCGCTAACCGTAATACTCATGTGGTACGTAGTATTTGGCACGTATTTATTTCCGCCCGAAAAGGCTGGATTTGAAGTAATGGTAATACTACCCGGGCCGGCATTATCTGCCAATCCGCCCGTAGTGCTATTGCCATTGCCTGCACCATGACAGGTAGCCTGAGAGCAGGTATGGGGTTCTCCAGGGGCGCCCGTGCTGGTTGATGTTCCTGCGGCATTCATGGTACTATGTATGCCGCCATTATCTAAGGTGCTTGAGGTTAGTAAAGCCATGGCGGGAATAACTAACAAACCTGATACAAGTAGTTTTTTTGCTTTCATGATTATTGTGTTTTCTATATAGAGTGGTATTATATTGCTTTTGGTTGCCTGAAATGAATTTTATTTTTTTAGGCAACCTTTTTACTCTATTTTTCATCTTTAATAAAAGGTGGTAACCGAACAAGACATAATTAAAGGCTGCATAGCCGGAAAGCGCGAGTTTCAAAAAAAACTCTACGAAACCTTTTCGGGTAAGATGTTTTATGTTTGTTTGCGGTATTGTAAAAATCGTGAGGAAGCCGAAGATGTGCTGCAGGATGCTTTTATAAAAGTGTTTAAACATATTGGCACTTTTAAGTTTGAAGGTTCTTTTGAAGGTTGGGTGCGCCGCATTATGGTAAATACCGCCATTGAACATATTCGCAAAAACAAAAACACACATGCTTTTGATGATGTAGAAAATATGGTAGAATCGCCTGAGAGCGAGTTGGATATTACCGGAAAACTAAACGAAAAAGAGCTTTTAAAAATGGTACACATGTTACC
>CAIXZI010000358.1 GCA_903923915.1 uncultured Bacteroidota bacterium | reverse complement strand
GCTACAGCTTTTAATCTCTCGCAAGGGCATGCCCAGCAGGTTGCAGATCTTTCTCAGCAAAACCCACGCGAAGCTTTTTTATTGGCAGATGAAAATATTGCATCTACACAAAATTTTATTTTATTTCAAACATTTATGCGTTGTTGTCTTCGTTTTGATGCCTTTAAAATATCAAATTGGGTAGATGATTTTGCACGCATCGGACGAGAAAAACAGAAGCAATTTTTAATTTATGCTTTACATACTTTTAGAAATTGTATTATGATGAAACACTTACCCACAGCGGTTTCTGGCACTGATGAGGAAAAAGAATTTTTGCAAAAATTTCATCCGTATATAAACACACAAAACCACGAGGGTTTAACCGAATTATTTAACAAAGCATTCTACCATATCGAGCGAAATGTAAGTGCCAAAATTTTATTTATGGACGTGGCATTAAAAACAAATGAGTTGCTAAATGCTGTTCAGCATTCTGCGAAGCCATCAACAAAACAATAAAAAAGGTGAGCTAAATGCTTATCAGCATTCTGCGAGACCATTAACAAACAATAAAAATAAGGAGCTAAACAAAAAATAAGTATTTTTACGCAACAAAAAAAATAATTATGGGAAAAGGAGATCAACGTTCTAAACGCGGAAAAATTCATGTAGGTACACACGGTGTAACTCGTTTACGCAAAAAAAAATCGGCTAAAAAGGCCGCAACTAAAGCTACTACAGCAAAAAAAGCTGCTCCTAAAAAGGCTGCAAAAAAAGCTGCGAAATAGTTTTAAATCCGTACTAAAAAATGCCGCATCAAACCGTTGTGGCATTTTTTGTTTGGACATTTTAATTTTGTAGCTTAGCAAAACTAATGTCAGTTAAAAACAGCATCATATTTTGTTTATTTTTGTTTGTAGGAGGCTTATCTGCTCAAGCAACTTATACTGTTGATGCCGGCTCGTATAAAAAAATATGCCTGGGTACTCAAGCTAACATTGGCGGAAACCCCACGGCAAAGCCAGGTACGGGCTCATACAGTTATGTTTGGCATCCGGGTAAAGCTTTATATAATTACGACTCAACAAAAGCAAATCCTATTGCGCAACCAAACTCAACTACAATTTATACGGTTTATGTTAAAGACAACAACAACCCTACCGCCGAACCACTAAAGGATACAGTAACCGTTTATGTGTATCCCTACTCTGTAAGTGCCGGGCCAGATGTTACTATAAAGGCGGGTCAAACTATTACCTTGCACGGACAGGCATCAGGAGATTCGGCTGTTTATTGGAACAGTGGTAGTAGCACTTCTATATATAATCCAAGCACACTTAGTCCCGATGTGTTTCCGGGTTTTACCGCGGTTTACACGTTGGCTGCCGCGTTTCCACATGGTTGTATTTTATACGACGATGTTAAAGTAACCGTTTTACCAAGTACCGAGCTGGTTTTTTACAACAGTTTTTCGCCTAACAGCGATGGTGTTAATGATGTTTTTTATATTGGAAACCTTGGCGTTTACCCGGATAATTCGCTTGAAATTTATAACCGATACGGACAAAAAGTTTTAACCAAAACACCTTATCTTAACGATTGGGCGGGCAATTCTTTAGGCACCGATTTGCCAAGCGGCACTTATTTTTACATTTTAGATACCCATGCCGATGCCGGAAAATTTAGGGGCGAAGTAAATATTATTAGATAATATTTTTGTTTTACGCGCATCTGCACTACCTTTATAGTATGAAATAGCCTTGTTTATTAAAAACAAATAAAAGGCTATACTACTTGACAAATTAAAAAAACAACATCCACAAGTGAAAGAAATAGTAAACAAAGTTGCGCAAAGCGGCATTGTAACAATTGATTTAGAAGAATTTTATGATGATGTGCCGCGTGTTGAGTTTGATATAAAACCACTTCTTTTTCAAGAACTTATTTTAAAAGAAAAAGATTTTAGAGAATATATTAAAACTCACAATTGGGCTCAATATCAAAACAGGTACGTTGCACTTACTTGTACCGCCGATGCCATTGTACCAACCTGGGCCTACATGTTGCTAACATTAAGCCTACAGCCGTTTGCAAAAAAAATTATTTACGGCAATTTAGAGGTTTTAGAAACTATTTTATTTACTGAAAAATTAAACGCACTTGATACAACACCCTTTAAAGATGCCCGCGTTGTAATAAAAGGTTGTGGCGAAAAACCAGTTCCTATTGCGGCATACGTAACTTTAACCGAAAAATTAAAACCTGTTGCAAAAAGCATTATGTACGGCGAACCCTGTAGCACCGTGCCTTTATATAAAAAACCCGCACAACAAATATGATGCGCATAGATATTATTACAGTTCATCCAGATTTGTTAGAAAGCCCTTTTAAACACAGCATTTTAAAGCGCGCCGCACAAAAAGGTTTGGTGAAAGTAAACCTTATTAACCTTAGAGATTACAGCACACAAAAACAAAAGCAGGTAGATGATTATGCCTTTGGTGGAGGTGCCGGTATGGTTATGTCAATAGAGCCCATTGCTGCTTGCATCAACCATTTAAAAAGCGAAAGAACGTATGATGAAGTAATCTATACTTCGCCCGATGGAGAATTGCTACAACAAAAAACCTGCAATTATTTTTCTACCCTAAAAAATATTATTGTTTTATGCGGACACTATAAAGGTGTTGACGAGCGTGTGCGACAGCATTTAATTACCAAAGAAATTTCTATTGGAGATTATGTGCTTAGCGGCGGAGAGCTTGCTGCAGCCGTGTTGTGCGATAGTATCATTCGTCTGTTGCCCGGAGTTTTAAATGATGAAACATCTGCACTTACCGATTCTTTTCAGGATGATTTATTAGCGCCACCCGTTTATACGCGTCCGCAAGAATTTAACGGATGGAAAGTTCCTGATATTTTAATGAGCGGGCATACAGCTAACATTGAAAAATGGAGGTACGAACAAAGTCTTGAACGCACCCAACAGCGCAGACCAGATCTGCTTAAATAAGCGATAAAGCAGATTTTAATGTTACAATTTTTATAACTTTATAAAAAATTGACATCCGTATGAATTTTCGATTAAACATTACGAAGTTTTTTTCCTTCTTTCTTTTTGCTTTATGTTTTTCATTTAAAACTATAGCGCAAGATGATGATGGTTTTATTGAAATAAAATTTGAAACTCGTACCTATAATGAAAAAGCTGCTGTTGATGCCGCAGACATAACCATATTAGCAGATAATAAAGAACTGCAAAAATTAAAAACAGATAAAAAAGGAAATGCCAAAACAGAACTTAAATATGGCCCAAAATATAAAATCATTTTCTCCAAAGATGGGCTTATAACTTCTTACCTAACGCTTAGTACAGATATTCCGCAAAAAAAACGCATAACTATTTCCAAATTTTCTCAATCAGTTTTTTTTATCAGTAAAAACGAAACCAAAATTGATACCGTTCGTTTTAGGCGACCGTTTACAAAATGGTATTATGATAGAGAAGATAATAGGTTTAAAGAAAACGCCGATTACCTAAAAGAGTTTGAAACCGGAATTTTTAGAGAAGATGCCTTTGCTAAAGCGGCGGCGGAAAAAGAAGCGGCTAAGCAGGCAAACGAAAATCAATTGAAAGAAAAAGTTGAAAAAGAAAAGCAAGATATTTTAAATCAAAAACACGCTGCCTTGCGTGCCGAATATAAAAAACAAAGAAAAATTGCAGGCAAAATCATTAGCGTTGGTAAAATTCAAAAACCGGTAGTTGGCGCAAAAGTATTTTTATTAAATGCCAACAAAGAACAAATAGGTGCCACTATAACTAACGAACTTGGCGGTTTTGCCTTTGTAAAAGATGGCGGCGGCGATATAAATATAGAAGTAGAAGATGTAAACGTTAAGTATTTAGCCGGTGGCAAACAAATTGCCATTACAAACAACAGTGGTAAAGAAATAAAAACAGCGCTTACAGATAGCAAAGGAAAATTTAATTTTAGGTTTTTACCTGCGGAAGAAAAATTGCTAACAGAAATGGTTGTAAATGATGCCGATTTAAAAACGGATGTGCAAGGACAAATTTTAAAATCGGTGGCCAACAAACAACAACCTATGGCAAATTTAAAAGTTAAATATGTGGACGAACTAGGTAATGTTATTGTAGAGATTGCTACTGATGCCCAAGGGAAATTTAGATTTAAATCTTTAGCTAACGATGCTTTTTATCTTTTTAATATTGACGAAAATGATGTACAACTTAAACCGGGAGAAAAAATAATTTTAGCCGATTCGAAAGGAAAAATTGTGAAAGAAATAATAAGAGACGGCGCCTCAAAAGCATTTAATTTTGAGGTTATTAATTCTGATCAAAACAACTTAACCACTGTTTTTTATGATGATCCTTGGCTTAAAGTAATCGATCCATCAAGAGCGGGATTAGATCAACAGAAAGAATTAATTATTAAAGAAAAAGTATATTTTAGCTCAAACGACGCCACACTTCTGCCGGACGCAAAAAGAGTGATGGATGAAGTAACCAATGTAATGGAAATTGTTCCGAACATAACCATTGAATTAAGTTCTCATTCTGATTCTAAAGGTTCTGACGAATACAACTTAACGCTTTCTAAAAAGAGGGCTAAAGCCGCCGTAGATTATATTGTATCGCAAGGGGTTAGTGCCAGCAGAATTACCGGGATTGGGTATGGCGAAACCAAACTACTTAATAAGTGCGCCAACAATGTTGAGTGTACGGAAGAACAACACGCTGAAAACAGGAGGTTGGAGTTTAAAGTAATTAGGAATTAAGCTTTAATGTATAAGGTTTTTTAAACTAAAATAAGCAATATAACCCAGGGCAGTTCCTATTCCGCCGCCAATCATAGCATATTTTCTTCTTTTGGTACGCGCCTCTCGTTCATATCCTAAAATATAAACATCGTAATCTAAATTGTTTGGGTTAGAAACTGTATTGTGTTTTATCTTCACCTTCGGAATTCCAACGGTAGCTAAAAAAGTTACCGGTAAAATGGGGCCAAAAAACACCCCTAATGTTCCTAAAACCAAACCAGAGCCGCCACCCGCTAAACCACAAACCAAACCTCCGGTAAAAGAACCCCAAGGCTTAAAGCCTTTTTTAGCATCACGCTCGCCCTGTGTGTATAACCACATTTCGTCTCGCGAGTAAAAATTAGTAATGGTGTCTTGCTGATAATAATAAAAAACACCGCCAGTGTGGTACTTAATAGCAAAGAGCTGATCGTTTTCTACGTGGGCACGTTTTGTGGTATCTTCAGGATCTATAAAGGTTGCAGCACCTAAAAGTGTATCAATTATGGGCGACACCAGAATACGGCCATTCATCAAATAAAGTGTATCTGCCGATTTTTTTTGGGCAAACGAAAATATAGAAAGAAAAAAACAAATTAGTATAAAAAACAATCGATTCATAACTCAGTTTGCACCAAATATACATTTAAAAAAGATGCTAAAAATCATATTATTTGGTTGCACTTTTCCGTAAATTTGCAGCTCTAAATTATACTCATGATAGATAAATTTGTAAACCGACATAACGGTCCGCGTGAAGCAGAAGTAAACCAAATGCTTGAAAAAATTGGTGTTAACAGCGTTGATGAATTAATTAATCAAACCGTACCCGAGCAAATTCGATTAAAAAAACCATTAAAGGTTGGTGCGGCAATGACCGAGTTTCAATACACAAAGCACCTGCGCGCGCTTTCTAAAAAAAATAAAGTATTTAGAAGTTATATAGGTTTAGGATATTACAACACCATTGTGCCCGCGGTTGTGCAACGCAATGTACTCGAAAACCCGGGTTGGTACACAGCTTACACGCCTTACCAGGCAGAAATTGCACAAGGTCGTTTAGAGGCTCTTTTAAATTTTCAAACGGTTGTTATGGATTTAACCGGTATGCCTTTTGCCAACGCATCTTTGTTAGACGAAGCTACCGCTGCTGCCGAAGCTATGTTTATGTTTCACAACAACAGAAGCAAAAACAAACAGAATGCACATAAATTTTTTGTATCAAACACTTGCTTTCCTCAAACCATTGATGTGGTTAAAACCCGCGCCGTTCCTGTTGGAATTGAGGTTGTGGTTGGAGATGCAAACACTATTACGTTTGATGATTCTTTCTTTGGCGCATTAATTCAGTATCCTGATATTAACGGAGAAGTAACCGATTATAAAAACTTTGTAGCAACCGCACATAGCAAAGAAGTGCAGGTTGTTGTTGCCAGCGATTTGTTGGCGCTTGCTTTATTAACTCCTCCCGGCGAATGGGGCGCAGATTGCGTAGTTGGTAACTCTCAACGCTTTGGTGTTCCATTAGGTTATGGCGGACCACATGCAGCGTTTTTTACCTGTAAAGAAGATTACAAACGTTTAATTCCCGGTCGTATTATTGGTGTGAGTGTTGATGCCGAGGGAAACCCTGCATTACGCATGGCTTTACAAACACGCGAGCAACATATTAAACGCGAAAAAGCAACCTCAAATATTTGTACCGCACAAGCGCTTCTTGCTATTATGGCGAGTATGTATGCGGTATATCATGGTCCGGATGGCATTAAATCTATTGCAGAGCAAGTACATTCTAACACGGCAAACATTGCTGCCGAATTAAAAAAATTAGGTTACAATGTAACAACAAAATTATTTTTCGATACAATTGTTGTTGAGGCTGACGCAAAAAAAATTCGCTCTCTCGCAGAGAAAAACGAAATTAATTTTCATTACATAGATGATAAACATGTTGGTATATCTTTAGACCAAACCGCTGAAGCAGCTGATATTATTGATGTTATAAACGTTTTTGCAGATGCGGCTTCTAAAAAAGTTACATCTTTCAATCTTTATCATACAAACATAATTGCAAGTTCAAAAGCAAATCGTACTTCGGCGTATTTAACGCACCCTACTTTTAATTCGTATCACAGCGAAACAGAAATGATGCGTTACATTAAACGTTTAGAGAATAAAGATTTGTCTTTAGTTCATTCAATGATTTCTTTGGGATCTTGCACCATGAAGCTGAATGCGGCTTCTGAGCTATTGCCCATCACATGGCCTGAGTTTGCAAACATTCACCCGTTTGTTCCAATTGATCAAGCTAAAGGATACCAATTAATTTTAAAAGAATTAAATAAAGACCTGAGCAACATAACCGGTTTTGCAGAGATGAGTCTGCAGCCTAACAGTGGCGCGCAAGGAGAATACGCGGGCTTAATGGTTATACGTGCGTATCATATTAACAACGGACATCCACATCGTAATGTGGTGCTGATTCCATCTTCTGCACACGGCACAAACCCAGCATCGGCAGCACTTGCAGGTATGACTATTGTTATTGTAAAATGTGATGATAAAGGAAATATTGATGTGGCTGATTTAAAAGCAAAAGCAGAATTACACAAAGAAGCACTTTCTTGTTTGATGGTTACCTACCCTTCTACGCATGGTGTTTACGAAGAGAGCATTAAAAAAATTACCAAAATAATTCATGATAACGGCGGACAAGTTTATATGGACGGCGCAAACATGAATGCACAGGTTGGTTTAACATCTCCGGGAAGTATAGGCGCAGATGTTTGCCATTTAAATTTACATAAAACATTCGCTATTCCGCATGGTGGCGGTGGTCCCGGCATGGGTCCAATTGGTGTAGCAAAACATTTAGTTGAATTTTTACCTTCGCATCCTGTTATTAAAACAGGCGGAGATAGAGCTATCAGCGCGGTTTCTGCGGCTCCTTACGGAAGTTCATTAATACTTTTAATTTCTTACGGATATATTAAAATGCTTGGTGCGGATGGTTTAATGGAGGCAACAAAAACTGCCATCTTAAACGCCAACTATATGAAAGAAGTTTTAAAAGATCATTACAAAATTTTATATACCGGTAAAAACGGACGTTGTGCACACGAAATGATTTTAGATTGTAATGAGTTTAAAATGAGCAGCGGTGTTGAAGTTGCTGATATGGCAAAACGCTTGATGGACTTTGGTTATCACGCACCAACAGTTGCGTTTCCGGTTGCAAACACCTTAATGGTTGAACCAACTGAAAGCGAAAACAAAGCTGAGTTAGATCGTTTTTGTGACGCGATGATTACTATTAGAAAAGAGATACAAGAAATTGCTGAAGGTAAATTTGATAAAGCAGATAACGTAATTAAAAACGCACCGCACACTGCTAAACTTGTAATCAGCGATAATTGGAATAAACCTTATAACCGCGAAAAAGCTGCGTATCCTTTAAAGTGGGTTAAAGCAAATAAATTTTGGCCAAGTGTTGCACGTGTTGATAATGCGTATGGCGACAGAAATATTGTTTGCTCATGCTTACCAATTGAGGCCTATATGGAAGAAAGCGTTGTAGCTTAATTTTATATTATTTATGAAGAAAGCCCTTGCATAGCGCGAGGGCTTTTTTTATGTTTGTAAGTAATATGAGCTCTCGTTTAATTTTCTTTTTGCTTTTGTTTTTCTTGGGTTTTAGATTTTTATCGGCTACGCCTTTAGATAGTACAAACAGTAAAAAACAAATTGGTTTAATTATAAAAGCAGATTTGCTTGCCTTGGGTTATGATGTGTTTATTCATAAAAAACCTGCATATCAAAAATATTATTCTTTTTCAATAGAGAAGCTTTTAGGTGAAAACCACTCCGTTCAACTATCTTATTATTTTGCGCCTTTTAGCTCAACGGGGGCAAAATGGTATGTTGTTTCACCAGAATATAAGTTTTTTATCTCCAAAAAGAAACAACACGCCGGCTATTACATTGGCGCCAACTTAAAATATATTCATTATTACGAAAAATCATCCTGGGTAGCACCCCAAAGCATTTCAGACACAACTTATTATGGAAAATATGAAAGTTATAATATTGGTGCGGGCTTAATTAATGGTTTTCAATTTTACTTGTGGAACCGCATTTCCTTAGATTTTTTAGCTGGTATTGGCTTCCTTGCAGAAATAAAAAACAAGCAATATCAACCTTATTATTTATTAGGTGGAAATCACTTATATGGTTTTGCTTTTAGTCCAAATGCGGATATAAGATTGGCCCTTAATATTGGATTTAAATTTTAACCCTAATGACCATCCAACAAGCGCAACAAAAAATAGATGAATGGATAAAAGCTCATGGGGTTCGTTATTTTAATGAGCTTACCAACATGACTATTCTAACCGAAGAAGTTGGCGAAGTGGCTCGAATCATGAGTCGCAGGTATGGTGAGCAATCTGAAAAAGAAAGCGATAAAAACAAAGATCTTGGAGATGAACTTGCTGATGTTATGTTTGTATTAATGTGCATTGCCAACCAAACAGGGGTTGATTTAGAAAAAGCACTGGAAGAAAATCTACAGAAAAAAACAAACAGAGATTCTACAAGACATCAGAAGAATAAGAAGTTGCTATAATTAAGGGCTGATTACTATGTTTTCTTAACCAGTTTAGAGCATCTTCTGGGTTTGAGAAAAATTTTACGGGCGATTTGGGTTTATAAAAACGCATAAAAAAATTAGCCACCAGTTTGTTTGCTAAGTTTTGTGTAACCATAGCAACTGCCGAACAGCGCTCCATAACTTTATCACTGGCATTGTACTTAGTTGACCCTTCATCGTGAGAGACAAAGTCGCCACCACTTAAAAGTATTCTTACTTTTTGCAGGTTTGTTTTGGTGTTTATAGTGGTAAATATTTTTTCACTTTCAACTACCGTATAGGTAGAGCCTTCTTTATAATGTATATGAACAATGCCCTCAGATAGGTAATGAACATCAGCATTACAAATAGTTTCTTTGAAATTTTCTTTAAACACCATATTAAAAGGCTAATTTATTACTTTTTGTTTACTGCCAAAAGCTAATTCCTATATTCGTGCATAAAAATTATACCATGAAACTATACTCGGTAAACAGCGGAAATTTTAAGTTAGATGGTGGCGCTATGTTTGGCGTTGTACCCAAAACAGTTTGGAACAAAACCAACCCGGCAGATGAAAACAACCTGTGCAGTTGGAGCATGCGCTGCTTGTTGGTTGAAACAGGCAATCGTTTAATTTTAATTGATAACGGTTTAGGCGATAAACAAAACGAAAAGTTTTTTTCATATTATTATTTACACGGAGACGATTCTTTAGAAAAATCGTTTGCAAAACACGGTTTTACTTTTGACGATGTTACGGATGTTTTTCTTACACATTTACATTTTGATCATTGCGGTGGAAGCATAAAATATACCGATAGCAACAAAACAAAATTAGCTCCCACATTTAAAAACGCAAAATATTGGAGTAATGGCAAGCATTGGGATTGGGCCACAAACCCTAATCCGCGTGAAAAAGCGAGTTTTTTGAAAGAAAACATTTTACCCATTCAAGAAAGCGGACAACTAAATTTTATTGATAAAGAGGGCGAGTGGTTGCCGGGCATTGAGGTGTTGTTAGTTAACGGTCATACAGAAAGCATGATGCTGCCCTTAATAACTTATAAAGAAAGCAAGGTGTTGTTTTGTGCTGATTTACTGCCATCTGTGGGGCATTTGCCAATTCCGTATGTAATGGGTTATGATGTTCGTCCGCTAGAAACGTTAAAAGAAAAAGAGCGTATTTTACAGCAAGCTGTAAACAACAATTGGACTTTGTTTTTTGAGCACGATTCTGTAAACGAAGCCTGTAATCTAACTAATACAGAAAGAGGGATTAGAGCAAAAGATATTTATAAAATAAATAACTTGTAGTTTGCACGCTGTATCTTGTATTTAGTCTGGGTACAGCATACAATGTACAAAATACAGGCCTAACTATTTCTTCGGCACATTCTCGTTATGCGTTTTTACCACAAACCTAATGTCTTCGTATTTGAAGGTTTTATCTTCTATTTTTTTTATTAAAGCGGTATCATTTTGAAAAAAGAATAAAGCTGTTTCCTGAAACTTTTTTGGCTTTACTTTCATTAAACTATTTGGGTCTTTTTGTTTTTGAAAAAAAAATTCCAGGTTTTTAGCATCCGGCTTGCCATCTTTATTTTTATCCACAGATTTAGATAAAAACTCGCTTGTGGTTGAAACAAATGAATTGCTTGTATAACCAAACAAAATTACATCGCCGTATTCTAAAATTTCGGCAAACTTTAATTTACCCTCTAAACCAATTGGTAACACACGAAAAAACTGAGTCCCTTTTTTACAATATTGTTTTATTTCATCAGCGGTTTTACCACCTTCTTTTCCGCTAGCATCAATAAAACTTATTTTATCGCAATTAGGCGCGCTTGCTGTATATTTTCTGTCTTTTATTTTTCCCTTTAAAGTATCTCCTTTATTGGTAATAATATAGCCAAGCTCAAAGCCTTCTTGTGAAAAAACTAAACAAGCAACAAATAAAATTATAGTCGTGAAAAAATATTTCATCAAGTAAATTTACGCCTTTAAAACATCACCAAAAAGTTTAATTGTTTTTTCAATGTCTTCTTTGGTGTGAGCTGCACTTACAAAACCAACCTCATATCCACTCGGGCCAAAGTACACACCATGTTCGTGCCATTTATGATACAACGCATTAAATTGGTTTATGCCGTCTGCACTAATTTCATCCGCGTTGCGCACGTGTTCTTTATCAGAAAATGAAAACCAAAAGATAGAGCCAACGCTAAAAATTTTGAATTTTGAATTTTGAATTTTGAATTTTTCCTCAATTCCCGCAACAAGCATTTTTGTTTTTTCTTCTAACTCTTTATAAAAATTTGGTTTTAAACATTCCGTAAGCTGTGCAATGCCCGCAGCCATAGCCACGGGGTTTCCGCTAAGTGTACCCGCCTGGTATACATTTCCTTCGGGAGAGATGTTGCTCATAATTTCTTTGCTTGAAGCATACATACCAACCGGAAAACCACCACCGATGATTTTACCAAAAGTCATAATATCGGGTTTGATGTTATAATAACCAGCAGCGCCTTCAAAGCCAATACGGAAACCCGAAATAACTTCATCAAAAATTAAAAGCGAACCATGTTTAGTACAGATATCACGCAAGAATTGCAAAAACTCTTTGCGTTGTAAAAGCAACCCATTGTTAGCGGGAATTGGCTCGATGATGATGCACGCTATATCTTTGCCGTGTTCTTTAAACGCTTGTTCAACAGCAGCTTCATTATCTAATTGCACAACCAATGTTTCGTTTACAAAACTTTGTGGGATGCCCGCGGATGATGTGTTTCCAAAAGTTACCAAGCCAGAACCCGCTTTTACCAAAACAGAATCGGCATGACCATGAAAACAACCTTCGAACTTTAAAATTTTATTTCGTTTGGTATAGCCGCGAGCCAATCTAATAGCGCTCATCACAGCCTCTGTACCAGAACTTACAAAGCGTAATTTTTCAATAAACTTATGATTTGATATAATTAATTCAGCTAATTCATTCTCCAGCTCGGTAGGCGCACCAAAGGATGTGCCGTTTTGCATCACTTCGCTAACTTTTTTTAGCACAGCATCATTTGCGTGTCCTAATATAAGCGGACCCCAACTGCCACAGTAATCAATGTATTCATTTCCATCGGCATCCCAAATATGCGAGCCTTTTCCTTTTTTAATAAAAAGCGGAACGCCGCCCACAGAGCGAAATGCACGCACAGGCGAATTTACGCCACCCGGAAAAAATGTTTTTGCTTTTTCAAACAATAAAGTTGATCTATCTCTTTTAAGCATATTTTTTATTTGTGATTGTTATCTTTAATTAATAGTGATAGTTCTTGAAAGACAATTAAATTTTAAATTGGGCAGGATTTCTTCTTCCATCCCAAATGGCAAGTATAATTAATTCGGTTTCGGAGGTTTCATAAAAAAGCAAATAATCTCTTACAACTTTTACACGCACGTTAGCGGCATCCGTTTTTCTTCCTAAAGAGGGTTGTTTTGCCAAGGTTTTAAGTGTTTCAACAAAAAGTTTGTTCAACTTTATGCTATATGTTTTCGTTTTGTTTTTTTCAAACCAATACGATAAAATTTCTACACGTTCAAGTTGGGCTTTTTGTGTCCAAACTACTTTTTTAGCCATTCGTCAATTTGCTTGTTGGCTGTTTTTTCAGAAAAGATTTTACCCTTTTTAAATTCTTGTTTGGCTTCAGCAATGCGCTCTTTTTGTTTTGACGAAAGTTTAAAAACACCTTGTGCCAACTCAAAATCAAGCAAGCGCTTAATTTCTTCTACCAAATAATCTTCCTTAAGTAGTGTTATTTGGTTTATCACATTTACTTTTAATTCGGCGGTATTCATCAATCAAAAATACAAATTTTTTTAGCACAACTCACATTGCGATGTTCATTTCTATTAGAGAACAAGCGCCATCCGTCTAAATTTTTTGCAAAATTGCATATAAGTTTTTAATTATGCGATGTAGAAAGTAATGCGTTTAATTTTTTTAGCCATATTGGGTGTTTGTTTGTTTGCTTTGGCATCTTATATTGGCGTGGGTAAAAGCGAAAACCCAATAAAACCAGTTGTTACAGCGCATGTAGAAAAAATTGTGTCGCCTCCTACTCTATCAAAAAAATTACAAAAAAAACATTTTATTTTAGATTCTATTTTTAGCTCTGATTTTAAACGCGGCTTGTTTAATGGCTGTGTGGCCGTTTCGTATCACGATACGTTGATATATCAAAGTGCGTTGGGTTTTGAAAACATTAAGTGCAAAAAAATTCTTTGTAACGAATCTGTTTTTCAATTAGCATCTGTAAGTAAAATGTTTACGGCGGTTTCTATCCTAAAGCTGGCAGAGCAAGGTAAACTGGCTATTACAGATAATATCAAAAAATATTTTCCCGATTTTCCGTATCAAAATATTACCATTAAAAATTTGCTTTCGCACACCAGTGGTTTACCTAATTACTTGTTTTTTTATTATCATTTGCCAAGGGCAGATTCTGTTACATTTTCAAATCAGCGTGTTTTAGATTTGCTTACCAACCACAAACCCGATGCTTATTTTAAATCGGGGCGACGCTTTCAATACAACAACACCAATTATGTTTTGTTGGCATTGTTGGTTGAAAAGCTTAGTGGACAAACCTTTCAGGCTTTTGTACAAAAAAATATTTTTGATGTGTGTGGCATGACTAACAGCGCTTTTTTTAGCATTAGCGATACGTTGAAAAATCAGGCAATGGCTTTTGATTACCGCAAACGCCCTGTTGGCACAGATGAGTTTGATTATGTGGTGGGCGATAAAGGTGTTTGTTCTACACCTAATGACATGCTTTTGTTTGGTAAAAATCTGTTTGAGGGAAAAATAATATCCAACATTAACGAAGCCATTAAGCCTCATGCGCGCACCACTTACGGCAGATATTACGGTTTAGGCTTTAGAATTAATCCTAACGGCGGCGATACTATTATCTTCCATAACGGTTGGTGGCACGGGTATCGCAGCGCGTTTCAATATCGTAAATCTGATAAAACTACTTTAGTGATATTAAGCAATCGTCTTGATAGAAGTGTTTATCAAACAGCCAGAATTTTTGATGCCTTGGATAACAAAAAAGATACAACACCCGAAAACGAGGATGATTAATTTTTGAAATTTAAAATAAATGTAATAACTTTGTAATTACAATATTTTAAACATGGACGTATCACTCATATCAATTGGAAACTCTAAAGGCATACGCCTATCTAAGACGTTGCTTGAAAAATATAACATTCAAGATACCATAGAGCTAATTCTTGAAAAAGGATATATTATCTTAAAACCAAAAACAGCATCCAGAAAAGGTTGGGAAAAGTCGTTTAAAAAAATGCACGAAAACGGCGACGATAAGCCTTTAATGGCTGATTTTTTTGAAGACGAAAATCTTGAAGAATGGAACTAAAACAGTATCAAATTGTTTTGGTAAACTTAGATCCAACCATTGGTAGCGAGATGAAAAAAACGCGTCCTTGCGTAATTATTTCGCCCGATGAAATGAATAAATATTTGCAAACTATTGTTGTTGCACCAATGACAAGCAACTCCAAACCCTACCCAACAAGGGTTGAAGTAAAACACAACAAAACCAAGGGCTGGGTGGTTATTGACCAAATACGCACTGTTGATAGAAAACGCATTATTAAAATATTTGGCTCATTAACCGAAAAAGAAATTTATAAAGTAAAAACAACCATACAAGAAACTTATGTGGATTAAACAACCACATAGGTATAGATTAATTTAATTGTTTGTTAATAACAAAATTTGTGTACCTTAAACCTCTCATTTTTAGCGTGTGATAAAATTTATACTTAAAAAAATATTTTACGGGTTTGTGGTGTTGTTGGGAGTTATTACCGCTATCTTTTTTTTATTTAACGTATTGCCCGGAGACCCCGCCACGGTAATGCTTGGGCAGCGTGCCAACAAAGATGCGGTTGAGGCTATTAACCACGACTTGGGTAGGGATAAGCCTATTATTACACAGTATTTTATTTACCTGAATGATTTATCGCCCATATCTTTTCATAACGAAAGCGACAGAAAAAGCGGTTTTTATTTAGATCCGGAAAAATATTCTTTCACGTATTTGCTTTCTCTTGGCGAAGGAGATTGTGTTGTTGCCAAAGCCCCGTATTTTCGAAGATCATATATTACCAAAAGAAAAGTATCTGAAATAATTATTGAAACCCTACCCGAAACAGCTGTATTGGCGCTTAGTTCAATTATATTAGCAACTATTGTAGGTATATTTTTGGGTATTGTGGCTGCTATTAAAAAAGATACTTTTTTCGATAGGCTTGCTCTAATTTTATCTGCACTGGGTATGTCGGCACCCTCATTTTTTGTGGGAGTTATCATAGCCTGGCTGTTTGGTTATGTGTTGGCAGACTACACCGGACTTCGAACGATAGGAAGTTTATATGAATACGACGATTACACTGGCGAAAAATATTTAAGTCTTAAGAATTTGATACTACCAACTATAACTCTTGGGATGCGTCCTTTGGCCATTGTTGTGCAATTAATGCGTAGTTCGTTATTAGATGTTTTATCGCAAGATTATATCCGTACCGCAAAAGCAAAAGGTTTAACGTTCTATAAAATTATTATGAGACATGCGCTTAAAAACGCACTAAATCCTGTGGTTACAGCTATTTCGGGTTGGTTTGCAGGTTTAATGGCAGGGGCTGTTTTTGTTGAAATTGTATTTAGCTGGAAAGGCATTGGTTACGAAGTTTTTGATGCGCTTACCAAAAACGATTTACCTGTAGTAATGGGTGCAACCATTGTGTTTGCTACATTTTTTGTGGTAACCAATATGGTAGTAGATGTTATTTACGGGGTGTTAGATCCGCGCATTAGATTAAAATAAAATATATGCGAAAGAAAATTGTTGCCGCTAACTGGAAAATGAACAAAACTTTGCAAGAGGGTGAAGCCCTTGTGAAATCAATCCTTTCTGGCTCAACTAATAGTGAAGATATTACAAAAATTATTTTTCCGCCAAGTTTGTTTATACCCGATTTTGTTTCTTTAGTAAAAGAAAACGCAAGTTTTTCTGTCGGCGCACAAAACTGTTATCATACCGAAGTTGGTGCTTTTACAGGCGAAATAAGCGCTTCGGCCATTGCTTCTTGTGGCGCTAAGTATGTTATTATTGGTCATTCAGAACGTAGAGAATATTTTAAAGAAACACCGCAACAGCTTTTAACTAAAATTCAATTAGCGCTTATACATGGCTTAACGCCCGTTTTTTGTGTGGGAGAAAAATTGCCCGATCGCAAAAGCAATCATTATTTTAGTGCAGTAAAGCAACAATTAAGTGATGTTGTTTTTCTTCTTCCTGAGGAAATGTTTAGCAAATTAATTTTAGCCTACGAACCCGTTTGGGCAATTGGTACCGGCGAAACAGCCACGCCCGAGCAAGCCCAAGAAATGCATGCATTTATCCGTTTTGCCATAGAAGAAAAATATAATAAAGATGTGGCTAAGCAAATAAGCGTTTTATATGGCGGAAGCTGCAATGCCAAAAACGCTAAAGAATTATTTGCCTGTGCTGATGTGGATGGTGGCCTAATTGGGGGCGCATCATTAGTTGCTGAAGACTTTTTACAAATCGTTAATTCATTCTAATGTATGGAATATGTTTGTGTTTCCTTTGAAGTAAATCCGCCAGAGCCGGGCAGCGAAATATTGGCTGCGGTTCTTTCTGAAGAAAACTTTGAAAGCTTTGTATTTAACGATAAAGGTTTTGAGGCTTTTATCCTTCAAAACGATTATAATGAATTGTTTATCAATGAATTAAAAAACAATTTTCCCGATATTAATTTTTCTTTTTCTACCCAGCAAATTAAAAAACAAAACTGGAATAAGGAATGGGAAAAACAATTTAACCCGGTTGTAATTGAAAATTACGCTCAAATAAGGGCATCGTTTCACCCTGCTCCTGCCCCACCCTTTATGGATTTGCTTATTGAGCCTAAGATGTCGTTTGGCACAGGGCATCACGCAACCACATGGCTTATGGCAAAAAGTTTGTTTACCATTACTGTAAAAGGAAAAGACGTTTTAGATGTTGGCTGCGGTACCGGAATATTAGCAATTATCGCCAAGAAATTAGGTGCTAAACGTGTTTTAGGAATTGACATTGATGAATGGAGTGTAGAAAATTCGCGCGAAAATAGAGCGCTGAATGGCTTTACAAGGGATGATATTGATTTCATTCAAGATACCATGAAGAGTGCAGAAACTAGTTTCGATATAATTTTGGCCAACATCAATAAAAACATTTTGATGCAAGACATGAGTCGCTATGCAAAGCATCTTTTTCCAAACGGAACGCTTTTTTTAAGTGGCTTTTTTGAAACCGATTGTCCTGATTTAATTGCCGCGGCCGAAAAACTCGGATTACGTTTACAAAAACAAGAAACCAAAGGCGAATGGGCTATACTTTCGTTCGTAAAATAGTTGTTGTTTTTTCTTGCCTTCTACTCTCTTTAAATGGGATTTCTCAGCCCTATGTAGATATTATAAACACAAGTGCGCAATCACTTCAAAGCAATTATAAAGATGCTTTAAAGAGTAAAAATACTACAACCAATTACTATTTAAATATTACCGCTCCTATTGTACTCGATTCTCAAAACGTATTTATTATTCGTTTTTATGGAGAGAATTTGCAAACAAGCATTAAGAACGATTTTTACTCGCAAACAAACAACCTGTATTCTACACTTTTGCCAATTGGTTTACAACACGAAACTAAAAACCGTAAGTGGAAGTTTATAGGTTTGGTTATGCCTAAATTAAGTTCTGATTTTAGGAATAGTGTTAGCTCTTATGATTTTCAATTAGGTGGTTATGGCTTGGCAACTTATACCCTAAACAAAAAGCTTAAAATTAAAGCCGGACTATTTTATAACCGAGAATTCTTCGGGAACTTTTTTGTGCCGCTTTTTTCAATTGATTGGGATGCCACAGATCGCTTAAAAATGTACGGGGTTTTGCCAACCACCTACCGAATTGAGTATGCTCTTGTAAAGCAAAAGCTTTATGCCGGCTTAGCTTTTAAATCTTACACACGTTCTTACCGACTAAGCGATGGCAACCACGATTATGTAAAGAATGCCGAGTTGCAAGCCAAGGCATTTGTAGATGTTTACATCAAAAAGAAATTTGTTTTGTTTGCTGAGTTTGGCAGAACTATAAATTATAGTCCACTGGCGTATTTATACGAAACCAAAACACTTTTAAACGCCCCACCAATTTACACGGGTATACAAGATGCTTTCTTTTTTAACGTGGGTTTAGCGCTTAGAATTAGGACAGATTTTAAATAAAAAATCCTGCCTTTTTTTGGCAGGATTAAGTCTTTGGTTCCACGTGAAACAATTATCTAAAAAGGAATTGCGTAGCCCACGTTAAAGCATAAAATTGCTGCCGGATCAAAATCTTCTATATACTTGTTAACTTGCAATTTTGGTGAATTTGCAGGATTTGTAAACTGATTCATAAAGGTAAAACTTGTTGTGCTTTCCCCTACAAAAGAAATAGAAAAATAAGCTTCTATATAGAGTTTTCCTGGCCCAAGCTTAAATTCAGCTCCAATCTTTGTATTAGCCGCCAAACCTTTCGAAACATCTTTATCTATATAAGAACCATTGGGATTATTTGACAAGAAAAGGTTTCCCGGGTAAAGATTTGTGGTATTACTTGTTTGTTGCAAATAGCCTAAACCAAAGTACAATGCGGCTTTACATTTTTGGTTCGTATTTCCAAGTAAAAAATAGTTTGCCGAAACAGAAATATCTGTCGTTGGCCTATTTTGTATTCCAACAGAATACTGTCCGTAAAAATTTTTATCGCTCCCTTGAGCAAAAAAACCCTTTATACTTAAATTAAATTTTTTACCTACAGCATATGAAAGATTTGCGCTTCCACCCCAGTTAGCTGAACCCCAAGTTGGTCCAACAGCCAAAGAAAACCTTTTTACCGAAATTGTATCCTGCGAAAAGACATTAATTGAAATAAATAAGCCTAAGATTGTAATGAGTTTTTTCATAGCATGATAACGGTATAATACATTGCTTATTGCTTAATATTCCAAACAAAAAATCCCGCTAATGGCGGGATTTAGTTTTTAGTTCCACGTGAAACAATATTACATTTTACGGAATACGTATATCTGACTGGAGAATTCTTTGCCTGTTTTATTGGCCTTAATATTCGAGATTAACCCTCTCATAAATGCCTTTATTAGGTTTGTGCCGCCCGTTTTATACTTCTCGCTAAGCATTGATACGTAGAAAGCATCAAACACCATGGGGAGGGTTTTCTCTAATTTAAATCCGTTATCAGAAAACAATTTGGTTATAGCTTTAGGCTCAAAGTGCCAAAGGTGGCGTGGCAAATCATAAGCCGCCCAAAACTGTCTGTAGTGTTTAGCATCATAACTTTCCAGATTAGGAACCGCCACAATAAAGATTCCTTTATCTTTTAAAGCCCATTTAAGCGAGGTAATTGTTTCCTTCAAATCGGGTACATGCTCTAAAACATGCCAGGCAGTTATAGCATCAAAACCGGAAAAAGAAGTGTTTTGTCGAGCTTCTTCTAACGAAGGAAAAGATGTAATTCCGAACTTATCGTTCATTACTTTACGAGCTGTCTCGTCTGGCTCAATTCCTAAAGCATCCCATTTATTGGTTTTGCAGGTGTTTAAAAAAGCTCCGGTTCCGGCGCCATAATCTAATATTTTACCGCTTTTAAGCTTGGTATGCTGGATTACCAATTGCAATTTCTTTATCAGTGTATAAGATCTCACGCCATGATAAAGTTTGTTTACCAAACCCTTTTTAGTATCCGAATGGGAGATATAATCTTCGGCTTTATAATACTTTCCAAGGTCAGCATCTTCCGGACGAGGAGAGGTAAACTTAAAGTTACAATCAACACAGCGCTGAATTCGGAAATCTTTTTGAGAAACCGTATAGTCTTTACAAACTAAAAACGGCTCAATTTTAGTTGAACCGCATATTAAACAGGTATTAATTTCTTTCATATTTAAATTGTTTCACGTGGAACAGTGTAATTATCTCCCAATATAAACCATCAAAATAGAAACATCAGATGGGTTAATGCCCGAGATACGAGATGCTTGTCCGAGTGTTAATGGTTTAATTTTCTTCAATTTTTCTCTTGCTTCGGTCGAAATACTTGATAGCAAATCGTAGTCAAAATCCGGTTTCAGTTTTAATTCTTCCAGGCGTTTAAGTTTATCTGCATTCTCTCTTTCACGTTCAATGTAGCCTTCATATTTCATTAAAATTTCAGCCTGCTCAATTGTTTCGTTATTGAAATCAGAAATATTATTTTCCACATCTTTACAATAACGGGCAATATCTGCAACGCCAATATTTGGGCGCGACAGGATATTATAATACCTCATTTTTTGATTGATAGGCGAGGAGCTAATGCTTTCTAAAAACGGATTTATCTCTGCCGGATCAACACTATTATTTCTAAAATAATTAATGATAGATGCTGAATTGGCAACTTTATCTTCTACCTTTTTAAGTCGTTCTGCAGAAGCCAAACCAAGTTTGTGTGAGATAGGGGTGAGGCGGATATCCGCATTATCTTGTCGCAATAGCAAACGGTATTCAGAACGTGAGGTAAACATGCGATAAGGCTCATCGGTTCCTTTATTAACTAAATCGTCAATTAAAACACCAATGTAACCATCATATCTGTTCAATACCAAAGGCTCCTGCTCAGTAATTTTTAAATGCGCGTTCATTCCGGCCATAATTCCTTGACATGCAGCTTCTTCGTAGCCGGTTGTACCGTTAATTTGACCCGCAAAGTACAGATTATCAATTAGTTGTGTTTCTAAAGTCAATCTTAATTGGGTAGGGGGGAAGTAATCGTACTCGATGGCATAGCCAGGACGGAACATTTTAGCGTTTTCTAAGCCCGGAATTAATTGTAGTGCTTTGTATTGAACATCTTCGGGCAAGGAGGTAGAAAAACCATTCAGATAAATCTCCACGGTGTCCCAGCCTTCGGGTTCAATAAATAACTGGTGACGCTCCCTTTCGGCAAAGCGCGAAATTTTATCTTCGATAGAAGGACAGTAACGTGGTCCGCGACCCTGAATTCGACCCGCAAACATAGGCGATTGCTCAAAGCCAGTTTTTAAAATATCGTGAACAGCCTGATTGGTATACGTAATGTGGCAAGGCACCTGTTTTTTGGCATTAGGGCCCATAAACCGCGATGTATTATCTAGGTAAGAGAATTTATCCAGTTGAGGGTCTCCCTCTTGTAATTCAGTTTTAGAATAATCGATTGAGCGGCCATCAATTCGGGGGGGGGTGCCGGTTTTCATTCTTCCGCTTTCAAAACCAAGAGCAACTAATTGCTCGGTAATTCCGAAAGCTGCTTTTTCGCCGGTTCTTCCGCCTGAAAAATTCTTTTCTCCAATATGTATCAAGCCATTTAAGAAAGTGCCGTTAGTAAGCACAACCGCTTTTGCGTGAAACTTAATGCCCATGCCGGTTACAGCACCTTCAACACGTTTGCCATCTTTGCTGATAAGCAATGAGTTTACGGTATCTTGCCAAAAATCTACATTGGGCGTTTGCTCCAGCATTTTGCGCCATTCGTTGGCAAACATCATTCTATCATTCTGCGTGCGCGGACTCCACATTGCTGGACCTTTACTGCGGTTTAGCATGCGGAATTGGATGGCAGATTTATCCGATATAATGCCCGAATAACCGCCAAGTGCATCGATCTCACGAACAATTTGTCCTTTTGCAATACCACCCATGGCCGGATTACAGCTCATTTGGGCAATGGTTTGCATGTTCATGGTTATTAATAAAACCTTTGAACCCATGTTGGCAGCAGCAGCAGCGGCTTCGCAACCAGCGTGGCCAGCGCCAACAACAATTATATCGTAAGATGATTGCACGTATTAATTAAATATTAAGGATGCAAAATTAAGAATTTAATGGGAGAATACTTTTCTATATTTATGGTATGAAAAAACTACTTTTTTTAGTTGGCTCGGCAGCCGTCTTATTATTCTCTTGCGGGAATCCAAAAAAAGAAACAACAAATAACGCACCGGCAAACGACACCTTAAGTGTTTTGTTTAAAGATGCTGCTCTGCCGCTTTTAATAGACACAAACATTCTATATAAATTAGAAACATTTGATTCTATAAAAAGTAATGTAATTAATTTACTTGCTTTAGAAATAGACACATCAGAATTAACCAAAGACAACTTATATACCTTAAACACTTTTTATAAAATTGATTCGTTAAAAACGGCAGGAAAGTACAAACAATACTGTGATTCGTTAGATATTGGGATGCCAAAGAATGCTACGGCACACGCTCTTTACAAAATAAAAATGGATAGCAACACAACCGGATATGTATGGGGTATTCATTACACATCTTATGAAGCTTGTCCAAGCACAACAACTAATACGGCTTTTATTTCTGTAATGCACAATAAAAAAATAACCGAAACCTTTTGCTTGGGTAACGCCTTTTGGTTTGCCGATCCGCCAAATATATCAAACGAGTGGACTTATACCACCATTACAAAAAACCCAAGTGTTTTTATGGACGAAACAAAAACTGTTGATGATATTGATGATAGCTTGGCGCCAGAAATAACTCACTGGAAAACCAGACGAGAGTTTAAACCATATTAAGTCGCTGCAAAAGATCGTCTTTGTAAGAGCCGCCAATTGGAATTGGTTTTTTGTCTTTTTCCAAAATAAGGTTGTGGTTTTCTATAGCCACAATTTTATCTATACGAATAATAAACGAACGGTGCACGCGCATAAAATCGCTTGGTGAAACTTTCTTTTCAATATCTTTCATGGTAGAGTGCATGGTGTAGCGCATCAACTCGGTGTTTATAGTAACATAATCTTTCAGCGCTTCTATAAAGAAAATATCTTTGGTGTTTATTTTTACTAAACGACTGTTTGATTTTACAAATAAAACGTCTTTTGCGCCTACTTTATTTTCAACTATCGAGTATAAAAAATCCCTTTCTTTTTTCAATTCCGTCAATTTTTTATGGCGATGAATTGCCATATCAATAGAAATACTTAAATCTTTTTCTTTAAACGGTTTTAAAATATATCCGTAAGGCTCGGTTACTTTGGCTTTTGCAAGCGTAGCTTCATCTGCATAAGCCGTTAAAAATATAACAGGGATATTTAGTAGCTTTATTTGATCGGCAGCATCAATACCCGTTAATGGGCCCTTAAGCATAATATCCATTAGCACCACATCCGGATGTAATTCGGTTGCTAAATCAATAGCTTCTTGTGCGTTGTTACAAGCGCCAACTACATTATAGCCTATTTTTTTTAAGCTGTTTTGGATGTCCTTTGATACGATGCTTTCGTCTTCTACAACGAGTATGTTTACTGAGTTTGACATAGATTAAAATATTATTTCAAATGTCGTTCCGTTTGTTTGATTAAGTGCTATGGTTCCGTTAATTTGTTCTGTTAATATATTTACAAGTTGTAATCCAAGCGATTCTGTTTTTTTAAAATCTATATGATGTGGAATTCCTTTTCCGTTATCAGCCACAACCATCTTTATTTTATTGTTCTCTATTTTTTTTACTTTAACTGT
>CAIXZI010000357.1 GCA_903923915.1 uncultured Bacteroidota bacterium | reverse complement strand
GTCTCTATTATCGTATCTTCATCGTAATTGTGCTCTATTGCATACAAGTCGTAATCTTTTGCCTCTATTCCGCAAAGATGTGCCGTATCGGTCGCGTGAAAAATCTTAGTTCCATTTTTAAAGATGCGAAAACCAAAATTAGCAGTATCATGGTAAAGTTTGACGGGGGAAATCTGAAAAGTTCGATAGTCGTATAGTTTATTAACGTCTAAAGGGTCAAGATTCTTTATTTCCGATAAAATGCGAAACACTTCAACACTAGCACACGCAAACCTCAATGTAGGACGTTCAAAAGCAAGCTGTAAACACGTTTTAATATTAAGGTGGTCACAATGTTCATGAGTGAGCAAAACAAGCTGTAATTTGCTCACAAATGGCTTAATTAAAGAGTAAGGTACTCCGCAATCAACCAAGATAGAATCATGGTATAATACTGCATTTCCCTTACTCCCTGTTGCTATTACCTTGTACATTATATCTGCACTTTTTTAGTCGTTTCAGCAATCTCTTTTTGTTGCACAATCTCTGCATCAACGATAGTCCGTTGTGTCGTTTCTGGTTGCTCTTCGTAAAGATTCTCAACGTCAATGTCTGAACTCGTCTCTATAAGTCTTTTCAAAGTCGCGTTAATCAAAGTTTTCTCATACATCTCACGTTCCCAGTTCCAAAATTTACCATTTTTTGCCATTGACGTGTCTCGACGCTTGTCAAGTTCAGCCATCGTAAAGAATTTCACCAACCGTTTTTTGTCGTTAAAATCTACAACGCAATAGCCACCCTTTATTTTTCCTTCGAAGGTAGGAACGTGCTTGTCAATTATAAGACTTCCGTACTCGTAATGACATTCGTAAGTGTCATTTTCGTAAATCAAAACTGGAGTTACTTCGTACACGTCACACTGAGACTTTGCAACTGAAATTAACCCCTGATATTGCCATCCGAACCGCAGCGATTTGCCAGTGTTTTTGTCGTTTTGAACGAAAAAATAGCAATGGTTTTTTCTGAAATCTAGTTTGTTTGCGAACATCGAAATTAAAGCCTTTGTGATCCCAATTGCTGGAACTCTTTCAATATCTGGCAAAGATGCGAGTTTTTCAATAGCAAAAAAAGCACTCTCTTTGTAGTTTTCTGGCAACTTTACAAACTTCGCTTCCTGCATTTGCTCCATTTGTTTCACCACTTCATTTCGAACATTTAGCGGTTCGAATAATTTTACTCCTGTTTCCATAATTTATAAATTTGTATAAGTTAAATTGTTTTGTTTCATGTAGTTACCTAGCGCTCTCAATTGCGACATAGTGCCTTTAACCTCGAAAGAAGCGGTACAGATTTCTTCTTTAACAACCTCTTTAGGGGCTGGCAAAATAGTAGGCGAAGGAGCGGGGGGAGCTTTAACCTCAATAGTCTTGTTTGTATCATTTTCAAAAGCCTGTTCCCCCTCGTAAAAAGGAGTAACAGACGTTTCAATAACTTTAATTTTATCAATTAATTCGTTCAATAAGTCCGCAAACTCTTGATTTGTAAGCTCCTCGATTTGCTGGTTAGTCACGTAAATTGACTCGTTAAATTGATAAGACTTTGAAAATGCATCATACGAAAATCTTTCGCGAACCAAGGCAGAAATCTTTTTTTGTATGTTTGCCTCTTTAATTTTTTTTGCTTCGATTCTTTCTTGTTCTTTTCTGTTTTTAACCGAAATAATAGCACTCGAACAATTTAATGTTTGCTTGTAAAGTACAAGAATTTCAGCGTGAGACTCTTCAGTTTCAATCAACTTTAAATCATAAACAACCCTTTTGACATACTCGCAAACTTGTTCTTTATACTTTTTTT
>CAIXZI010000356.1 GCA_903923915.1 uncultured Bacteroidota bacterium | reverse complement strand
AGAGCAATGGAAATAATCCCGCATCTTAAAAAATTTGGTAAAACAGATATTTTAGTAAGCGGCATACAAGCGGATATTGAATTGCCCTTTGATGTAAAATATAAATTTAAAGGCTTAAGTTTTGTGTTTGGAAAAAAAGGAGGGATTGATTATTTTAAAACCTATATGAAAAGCAATACGTTTCGTTTAATGAACGAAATAAGAAAATTGCCCATTGAAGATTATGATTTGGTTATTAACGATTTTGAGCCTGTATCTGCCTGGGCGGCCAATGTAAAAAAACTTCCCTGTATTGCTTTAAGTAATCAATGTGCAACTTTATCACCAAGAGTTCCGCAGCCAAAGCATAAAGACCCACTTGGTGTTTTTGTTTTAAAGCATTATGCGCCTTCAACGGCACAATATGGTTTTCAGTTTAAAAGTTTTGCCGAAAATATTTTCACGCCTGTTATACGAAAAGAAGTGCGCGAATTAAACGTAACAGATAAAGGTCATTATACGGTTTACCTTCCGGCTTATGATGATGAACGTTTGATAAAAAACCTAAGTCGTTTTAAAGATGTAAAGTGGGAAGTATTTTCTAAACACAATAAAACGGCATCAAAGTATAAAAACGTAAATATCTCCCCTATTAATCAAAAGGCATTTTTAAAAAGCTTGGCTTCTTGCAGTGGTACTTTATGCGCAGCAGGTTTTGGCGCAACCTCAGAAGCTCTATTCTTAAAAAAGAAATTATTGGTTATACCCATGAAAGCCCAGTACGAGCAAATTTGCAATGCCGCCGTTTTAAAAACTATGGATGTACCTGTAATGAAAAGTCTAAAGAAAAAACATGCAGATGTTTTAGAAAAATGGCTTGATAAAGGAAAAATTATTGACGTAAACTATCCGGATATTACAGCTGATATACTTGGGGAAATCGTGGAAACACATGCAAATAAAAAAAATAATTTTACGTTTTCACATTAATCAAAACTCTCTTGCAACTTAACAGTAACGATTTTGGCAAAGATTTTATTTGGGGTGTATCTACTTCTGCTTACCAAATAGAAGGTGCGCACACAGCCGATCATAAAGGCTTATCTATTTGGGATGAGTTTTCAAATCAAAAGAAAAACATTGCAAACAATCATCACGGAAATGTAGCTTGCAATTTTTATGAGCATTATGTTGATGATTTAAAATTAATGCACAGCTTAGGGATAAAAAATTTTCGTTTTTCTATTTCATGGTCGCGTATATTGCCTTATGGGCGAGGTTTGGTAAATTTAAAAGGGATTGATTTTTATAATCGTTTAATAAATGAATGTTTAAAATATAACATTACACCATGGGTAACACTTTATCATTGGGATTTACCTTTAGAATTAGAAAACCATGGCGGCTGGACTAATCGAGATATTGTTGGATGGTTTACCGATTATGTAGCATTATGCGTAAATAAATTTGGCGACCGAGTAAAAAATTGGATGGTATTAAACGAGCCTTTGGTATTTACTGGGGCAGGTTATTTTTTAGGTGTACATGCACCGGGCAGAAAAGGTTTGGCTAATTTTTTAGCAGCCACGCATCACGTAACGCTTTGCCAGGCAGAGGGTGCAAGGGTTATAAAAAACTTATACCCTAATGCAAATGTAGGCACCACTTTTTCTTGTTCGCATATAGAGCCGTATCGTTTAACCAATAAAGATATAGAAGCTGCCAGACGCATAGATGTTTTAGTAAACCGTTTATTTTTAGAGCCTTCTTTGGGTATGGGTTATCCGTTTAAAAAAATACCACTTATTAATCGTATTGAAAAATACATGAAAGCTAATGATGAAAAATTGTTGGCTTTTGATTTTGATTTTATTGGTGTGCAAAATTATACACGCGAAATTGTAAAACATTCTTTCTTTACCCCTTTTATAAAAGCTGCTGTTGTTAAAGCTGAAAAAAGAAATGTACCCCTAACTGCTATGAATTGGGAAATTTATCCGGAAGGGATTTATCATTTACTTAAAATGTATAACGAATACCCCAACGTTAAAAAAATAATTATTACCGAAAATGGCGCCGCTTTCCATGATGAAGTGATTGATGGCACAGTGCATGATGATTACCGAATTAGTTTTTACAACGATTATTTACAGCAAGTATTAAAAGCAAAAAAAGAAGGTGTAAAAGTTGCCGGTTATTTTAGCTGGAGTTTTACCGATAATTTTGAATGGGCAGAAGGCTATCGCCCTCGCTTTGGCTTGGTATATGTTGATTTTGAAACCCAGCAAAGAATTGTGAAAAAATCTGCCCATTGGTTTAAAAAATTGATAGAAATTTCTCATCAAGTAGCAGAAATACATTTGCCATAACTGCATTCAAAAGGCATTTATAAAAAGGTATGCTATCCTTTTAGTACCTTTGGCCAAACAAAAATTCTATTCGATTAGAAACAACCCTATTTACACATGAATTGCATTATAGTTGATGATAACAAAATGGCTCGAACAGCCTTAAAACAGTTAATAAGTCAGGTAGATTTTTTAAACTTTAAAGAAGAATGTGCAAGTCCAGTAGATGCGTTTAACTACTTGCAAAAAGAAACCGTTGATCTTGTTTTTTTAGATGTTGAAATGCCTGGTATGACTGGTATTGAATTAATTAAAAACCTGGAAAAACGTCCTATCATTATCTTAATTACAGCTAAAACAGATTATGCCGTTGAGGCCTTTGAGCTTAATGTGGCAGATTATATTATTAAACCGGTAACCTTATCGCGCTTTATGGCCGCGGTTGCAAAAGCCAAAGAATTATTTGAGAGCAAAGAGCAAAAAGTAGAATTAAACGAAAAAGATAAAGAATATATTTTTGTTAGAACTAATGCTGTACTAACTAAAATTAAAATAAACGATATTACATACTTACAAGCTTTAGGCGATTATGTAAATATTTTTACCGGCGATAAGCGCTATACAGTACATATTACCCTAAAAGGTATGGAAGAAAAATTATCTGCAGAGAAATTTTATCGTTTGCACCGCTCGTATCTTGTGGCTTTAGATCATATAGATAAAGTAGAAGAAGGAACTGTATTTATTGGTAAGCACCCTATACCCATTGGTGAGCAGTTTAAAAAAGAATTATTAAAAAGAATAAACCTTATTTAAGTGGGCTATTTTTTTTAGGCTACTGGCTATACTTTTCCGTCTCTTACCTAAATTCGTTAAAAAAACGTTTTGCCCGCCCTAACTTTGAAAGAACTAATCGAAGTTTAATAATTAAAAAAGGAGGGCAAAATGCAAGCACAAGGATTAAATCTATTTATTGTTGATGACAATACATCAATGGTTACCGCACTAAAACAATACCTGCAAAATAGGTTTGGCATAAGTGTACAGATATCAACCTTTAGTGATGGAGAAAGTTGCTTAGAAAAAGTAGATGAGCAAACGCACATTGTTATTCTCGATCATTTTTTGGAAGGAAAAAATGGAGTTGAAGTTTTAAAATCAATTAAAATGATTAACCCAAAAACGGAAGTTATTATGTTATCCAGTAATGAAGATATGGCTGTGGCCATTGAATCTTTTAGAGCGGGAGCAACAGATTATGTGGTAAAAGGACCCAGTTCATGGAAAAAAATTACCAAGCTGGTAAATCATATTATCACAGCACCTATCAGAATTATTGTAAAAGAATTTGGTGTATCAAAATACATGGCCATATTTCTTTTAACATTTGTTTTAATGGCTATTGTAGTGTTTTCTGTATTACATGTCATGAAATAGTAAACAACAAAAGCAATCAACTTATGCTAAGGTGTAAAGTTGATCGCTTTTTTTTTAGTAAATTAGAACCTAATTGAGATGGTTTCAAAAATGAAACGTATATGGAATATTGATATTAAATTAAAGATAGGCATTGGTTTTGCGGCAGTGCTACTTGTTTTAATTACAATACAATATAGCCTTAACAGAAGTATAGCAGATGTAATTTCTTCGCAAGAAGAGTTATCAAAAAGCACCAAACTTTCTACCGAAATAGAATCTATTAAATCATCTGTTTGTTTTTTTGAAAGCAAAGTTAAAGGCTACGTGCTAACAGGTAACGATAGTCTTTTAGAGAATAATGAAAAGTACCTTGCCAATGTAGTAGCCCAATTTAAAGATTTAAAGAAATTAGCTCCTAATAAAGAACAAGTAGCATCTATAGATACCTTGGTTTTTTTATTAAATGCCGAAATACAGTTT
>CAIXZI010000355.1 GCA_903923915.1 uncultured Bacteroidota bacterium | reverse complement strand
TTGACTTCTAATTTAATATTTAATTCTTGATTAAAATTTCATGCATGAGAAAAAATTTAACCCACTCCTAACCCCTCCATTGGAGGGGAATAGTAAAATTTTAAACAATTTCTTCAATTTCAAAAAGAACATAAGAAAATGTTCAAAAATCATTTTTTATTTTCACTACTCCTCAAGTACATTTACCAAAAACATTTTATGACCGATACACAACTTTATTTTAAAGTTTCAGATAATTTAAAGATAGACACCAAACAAGTAGTTGCTACTATACGTTTACTGGATGAAGGCGGAACAATTCCTTTTATAGCTCGTTACCGTAAAGAGGCCACCGGCAGTTTAGATGAAGTGGCCATTATGCAAATACGCGAGGAGATAGAACGTTTACGCGAATTAGAAAAACGTCGTGATGCTATTTTAAAATCTATTGAAGGTCAAGGAAAATTGACTGAAGAACTAAAAGAGAAGATTTTAGATGCTGAAACAATTAGTAAGCTTGAAGATTTGTATTTACCATATAAACCTAAACGCAGAACAAAAGCCACCATTGCCCGTGAGAAAGGTTTAGAACCTTTAGCACAATTTATTTTAGCGCAAGGCAACGCATCTTTAGATGATGAAGCTGCTAAATTTATCAGTACAGAAAAAGAAGTCATTAGTATTGAAGATGCTCTGCATGGTGCACGTGATATTATTGCTGAAATTATGACAGAAGATTTAAATGCGAGAGAACAAACTCGTAATTTATTTAAGCAAAAAGCAACCATAAAAAGCAAAGTAGTTAGAGGCCGTGAAGAAGAAGGCGCTAAGTTTGAAGATTATTTTGATTGGGAAGAACCTTTAGCACAATGCCCATCACATCGCTTATTGGCCATGCGTCGTGGCGAAAAAGAAGACTTTTTATTTTTAGATATTAAACCGCCTGTTGACGATGCTTTGGATATTTTGAATAAAATATTTGTGAAAGCAAAAAATGAATGCGCTAATCAATTAAAATTAGCCATTGAAGATGGATACGGCAGATTATTACAACCATCTATCGAAGCTGAAACGCGTTCAGCTACTAAAGAATTAGCCGATGATAAAGCTATTGATGTATTTGCGCAAAACATTCGCGAGCTTTTACTATCTTCTCCATTAGGACAAAAAGCAATTCTTGCTATAGATCCGGGTATTAGAACAGGTTGCAAAGTAGTTGCACTTGATAAACAAGGCAAATTATTAGCCGATACGGTTATCTATCCACAACAAAAAAAGACAGAAGCAGAAAATATTGTACTTGCTTTTTGCGCTAAACATTTAATTGAAGCTATTGCTATTGGCAATGGTACTGCAGGTCGTGAGACAGAAACATTTATAAGAGCTATTGATATTCTTCCAAAAGAAATTCAAGTTATTATGGTAAATGAAAGTGGCGCTTCTATTTACTCGGCATCCGATGTGGCACGCGAAGAATTTCCGGATAAAGATATTACGGTGCGTGGCGCGGTTTCTATTGGACGTAGATTAGCCGATCCACTAGCAGAGTTGGTTAAACTCGATCCAAAATCTATTGGTGTTGGGCAATATCAACACGATGTTGATCAAACTAAATTAAAAAACAAATTAGATGAAGTTGTTAGTAGTTGTGTGAATGCTGTTGGTGTTGAGCTAAATACGGCCAGTAAAGAATTGCTTACTTACGTATCTGGATTAAATAGCCGCTTAGCACAAAATATTGTTGAGTATAGAAATGAACATGGCGCATTTAAAAATCGTTTTCAGTTAAAAGAAATTTCAGGCTTAGGCGAAAAAACCTTTGAGCAATGCGCAGGCTTTTTACGAATCAACAAAGCAGAAAATTTATTAGATAAAAGTGCGGTACATCCAGAGAGTTACGAAGTGGTAGAACGCATGGCAAAGGATGTTAATTGTTCTGTTGCTGATTTATTAACCGATAAAGAATTACGCAAGCAAATAAAAATCACCAATTATGTTACAGATACCATTGGTTTGCCAACGCTGCGCGATATTGTAAACGAATTAGAAAAACCAGGGCGCGATCCTCGTAAAACATTTGAAGCATTTGCTTTTGCAGAAGGTATTGAGCGTCCGGAAGATTTACGCGAAGGCATGAAACTACCGGGCATTGTTACCAACGTAACCAACTTTGGTGCCTTTGTAGATATTGGTGTTCATCAGGATGGCTTGGTGCATATATCTCATTTATCAGACACCTTTGTAGATGACCCAAACAAAATTGTAAAAGTTCATCAGCAAGTTATGGTAACGGTAACAGAGGTAGATTTAAAACGCAATCGTATCGCACTTTCTATGAAAGGAAACGGAAATGTATCTGCCGCAAAATCTTCTTCGGTTAAAAAAGAAAAAGAAATTG
>CAIXZI010000354.1 GCA_903923915.1 uncultured Bacteroidota bacterium | reverse complement strand
GTTATTCGCAATTCGCGAATTGCGAATAACGAATTATTACAAATGATACTTTATTTAAAAATAAAGAGCTAACATAGTGACTATAATTTTGATATTGCAAAAGCAATGAATGGTATAGATGTGCTTAAAAAGATTAAAGCTGAGCAACCGCAAATTGAAGTTGTTATGTTAAGTGGACAGGACAAAATTCAGGTGGCTGTTAATTCTATGAAATACAACGCTTTTGATTATATTGTTAAAAGCGAAAGCGCTTTTCTGCGTGCCGAACAAGTCATTTTTAATATTATTAAATTTTCAAAAATAGAACGAGAGAGAAGCCTGTATAAAAAATTAACTTACCTATTAGGAGGATCAATCATTTTAATTTTAATTATGACATTTATCCTTCATAAAATGGGCTTAATTCATAATTACTATTGGCTCGAGTAATGAAAGTGTTTTTATTGGATACCAAAACAAGTTATTGAAAAAATATGAAAAAGCGCAATCAGTACGTTCTGATATTTCTATGTGTTTCGATTATGCCTTTAATCTATCTAATTGGCCGTGGAACAATCTGGTTAATAGATTATCTTAAAAAATAATAGGTTTTCTTACACCGACACGTCAAGTAAATGCCCATACAAGTCCCAAATTCGAGCAAAGTCCCTTGTATCTTCAAGGATTTCGTTCATATTTTTTATGGAAGGGGGTACTTAACCGGAAAACTCCTGATAAAGCCTTATTTATCAGGTTTTTTTTGCTCGATAAAATACTTTTAAAAATTCAGATTGTTTATTTTCAAGTAGTTGCTTGTTCGAGTGGATAATTTAAAGAATAACTTAAATAAATAGGTTTGTTAGGTTATATCAGTAAGCAGTTAACCAGTAAAATGCGTTTTTCATAATGAAAAAGGTTTGCATCGTTAATTTTTATACTCTATTAAGCTGTCTATCCGTTTTTCAACAGCATCATCTTTTACCATAGGTGGTGCGTGATGTGACTTTATGCGGGCATCAATTATAAGTGAGCCTTTACAACCCCAATGTTTATTTTCAATAAAACTATTTACACCGTATATATCATGTGATGGATTGCTGCGCGTAAATGTTACCCATAAAAAATTATTTAATGTGTTGGCTACAAAATTGGCATCATCGCAAACAATAATAAGAGCAAGGTTTTCCAGCGTTTCTGATTTTAATTGATTGTTCAGTTCATGCATTTCTTTTTTAGTTTCTTCATAAGAAACGAATTTATTTTTTTGCAATGTAATAACTCCGGGCATTACTAAACTTGCTTTCTCATTTTTAAAACAAGAAGGAATTTCTTCACATAAAGTGCGTAGAACATCTCCATAAGAAGCCAAAACAACTTTGCTTCCGCTATTTAAACCTGTACCAGAGTAATCTAAGGTATCAATACTTGTTTTGGTTTGAAAGTGTATGTCTCTTGTAAAATCAATGCGTTCTAAACAATGTGTAAAAAACGCTTCAATATTATTTACAGATAGTTTGTTGGCATCATCTGCTGTGATAAATAAAAATTTAGCCAAACTTAATTGTCCGGTTCCTAAAATACGATTAGAAATAGTGAGTAATTCGGTTGGTTTTTTTTCTTTTAAGTAAGGAGTATAACGCTCACTGCCAATAGCTAACAATAATGGATGCACACCAGCGGCATCAACAGCATTAAGTGCTTTTAATCCGGGTATTTCATGTGATAAGGCGCTACCTGTAAGCTCATGTATCAAATCCCCAAAAGCGGTATCTTCTTGCGGTGGGCGGCCCACAACTGTAAAAGGCCATATAGCATTTTTCTTTTTGGCAAAAACCTTATGCACACGCATCACCGGAAAATCATGCTTTAAACTATAATATCCTAAATGGTCGCCAAACGGGCCTTCAGGCTTATTTTCATTGGGATAAACTTCTCCTGTAATAACAAAATCAGCATCTAAAGAAATGCAGTAACCATCATGATATGTATAATTAAATCGCTTCCCACCCAAGGCACCTGCAAAATTAAGTTCGCTCAAGCCCTCGGGTAATGGCATAACAGCTGCTAAGGAATGAGATGGAGGTCCACCAACAAATACAGAAACTTTTAATGGGATATTTTTATTATTTGCTTTTGTTTGATGTACACCAATGCCACGATGTAATTGATAATGCAAACCAATTTCTTTATTCAGCACATAATCATTTCCTGATAATTGAATACGATACATTCCTAAATTAGAATTCTCAACTCCGGGATTATCTATATCCTCGCTATATACCTGTGGTAATGTAACAAATGCGCCGCCATCCATTGGCCAGTGTTTTATTAAAGGCAATTTATCTATGGTAATTTCGTCAAAATGATTGTAAACATTTGTATTTAATTTCTTTGGCAAAGAACTCCACGCAGCTTTGGCTAAACTCAAATACTTAAAAGGATGCTTTAAAACTTTAGCCGGATTATTTTTAACCTCTACCAGTTTCTGAATGTTTGTAAAGTTTTCTCTGAAAATAAATTTACTTCTTTCCAAAGTCCCAAAAATATTAGATACGGCCTGGTAATTACAGTCTTTTATTTTTTCGAATAGAACAGCTTTACCGCCCGCTTCATGCACGCGCAGGTGTATAGCAGCCATTTCCAAATTTGGATCAACCTCTTCTTTAATTCTGATTAATTGTCCGTTTTTTTCTAAATCAACAAGGCAATCGTATAAATTTTTATACACCATAATGGGTACAAAAGTAACGCAAAGTAACTTATGCTTCTTATTTTTAGGTTACATTTTATTTAGTAGTTTTATATATCAAAATACAGATTATGCAAAAAAAGAAAATAATTAAACGAGTAATATTAATGCTTGTATTAGTTGTATTGGGGTATGGCGTTAATTATTGCCGAAAATCTTTTCCTATTATAAGTGGTTATGGAGCCAAAAATATGTGCTCTGCTGTGTTTGTAGCTCACCGTAACGAAAAAGAAGTGCGCGAACAAGAACTTGGTTTTGGCATGATAAAATTATTGGGTAAGTATGAGGTTAATTATACCGACAGCTCGGTAACTGGCTCTGTATTTGGTTTTGCCAAATGCAAGGCTATCTATCGTAAAGGTTTGGGTGCTACTTTAATTGGTGAAATGCCTGAAGAAGAATTACGTAAACAACATTTTATTTTAGCACAAGTACCAAACATTAATCCAGATACCATTGATTGGCCGATGGGCGACAGGCTAAAAGATAGTTTCCCCACACAGGTAAATAAAGCAAAACTGCAAGAAGCTATAAACAATATTTTTAAAGAAGCAGATACTACTAAACCCATACGCACCCGAGCTGTAATAGTTTTATATGATGGTAAACTAATTGCCGAACAATATGCACAAGGCTTTACAAAAAACACCAAGTTATTGGGTTGGAGTATGACTAAAAGTGTTACTTCTGCCCTAATGGGTGTTTTGGTAAGAGATGGTAAATTAAACATTAACAACCCTGCTCCGGTTCCTGAGTGGCATGATGTGCAAGACCCACGGCATATCATTACGTTAAAAAATTTGTTACAGCAAAGCAGCGGCTTAGATTTTGAAGAGAATTATGCCAAAAGCTGTGATGCTACTATTATGTTGTTTAAAAAAGCAGATATGGGGGCTTATACGGCTTCTCGTCCTTTAAAATATAAACCAGATTCGGTGTTCTATTATTCAAGTGGTAACAGCAATATTTTATCGAGGGTTATCAGGCAAACTGTTGGCGATAATGGTTACCATAAATTGGCCTACGATAGTTTATTTTACAAACTGGGTATGTACAGCGCTGTTTTAGAGCCTGATGAATCGGGTACGTTTGTGGGTTCATCCTACATGTACGCTACCGCAAGAGATTGGGCTCGTTTTGGCTTGCTGTACCTAAATAAAGGTATGTACAACAACCAACGCATTTTAACTGAAGATTGGGTTGAACAAAGCGTTATTCCTGCTAAAGCATCCGAAAAACGTGAATATGGTTTTCAGTTTTGGTTAAACGCCGGAGAAAAAAATGATGTAACAAAAAGAGAATACCCAAGCGCTCCAACCGATACTTATTATGCTGACGGCTATGAAGGACAGCGTGTTTTTGTTATTCCTTCTAAAAAATTAGTGGTAGTACGTTTAGGCTTAACTCAACATAAAAATTTTAACTCAGATGCCTTTATTGGCGCTGTAGTTAATGCGGTTGAGAAATAGGAAGCATATCTTTCTTTACGCCTTTGTACATAACATACATGCTAAGCGTCATAAACACATGACTTAAATCCATATGGTTAAACCATACCGACATGGCTATTTTAAAAACATGACAAAGCACCGCTAATACAGCAATACCAACTCCATAAATAAGATTAATGCTTAATTGAGATTTTGTTTTTTTATAGTTTATATATTCTAAAACAGTAACATTTAGAAGCAAGCCATAAGCCGAATGAATTTCTACTACAACAAAAGACCAAGCC
>CAIXZI010000353.1 GCA_903923915.1 uncultured Bacteroidota bacterium | reverse complement strand
TAGGCATACATAAAAAAGCGGCTGCAGAACAAAGCGCAGCGCATAAAGAAGTTTTACAAAGCGTATTAGATAACCACGCAAAAACCATTGAGACAATAACCAAAAAGTAAACGATTGAAAATTTTTTTTAATCATTTATATAAAGGCCACCAAGCGCATTTATTAAATGTGCTTTTGTTTATCGGCGGCATTTCGCTTTGGGCTATCGTAAACGGTGCCTTAGGTGCTTTTTCGTTGGGTGCAAAAGCTTTATATGATTATAGGCAACTAAAAAAACAAAAGAAGCAAACAGAGGCAAACGAAGAAGAAGAAAAGATTAAAGCTAAACTTTATAACGAATATCTAAGCAAACAAGCAAATGAAAAAAGCTAAATTATACGTCCTCTTAATAGGCTTTATTTTGATTTTATTGGGTTTTTGCAACTCATTAAAGGCAAACGAAAGCGACACATGTAAACTTAAAAATTGCGGCAGTTTTGCGAACAATGATTTTTACAAATTAAACAACACCTTTCAAAAAATCTGTAATAAAATCGGCGGCACATCTTCGCCGGACAGCTGCAATTTACCAAGTTGCGGGGGATGGAGTAACAACGACATTTACAAACTAAATAACACCGTACAAAAGCTTTGCAACAAAATAAGAGGCGGCGGCGGCGGTAGTTCCTATACGTTTTTAAGCCCACTAAGCGCAAGCAGTACAACGGTAAGTTTAAATTTTGGTACCGGATTAAAAAAGGTATCTAATGTTTTAGTCGTAGACACCGGCAAATTTGTAAACATAGTCGGAAAAAACGGACAAGCTAGTTTAGGCAACAATTCCGATTTCAATTGTTTCCTTGGTTACAATAGCGGCTTAACAGTCACCACAAACACCGACGTGGGTGAAGGGACTGAAAATTCAGCCTTTGGATTCAACACACTTGCAAGTTTAACCACAGGAATCGGAAATGTAGCTTTTGGCAAACGTGTTTTGTCATTTAATACCACCGGAAGTTATAATGTAGCTATTGGAGACGAGGCTATGTTAAGTAATACCACAGCAACGGGCGTTATTGGCATAGGATGGAACGCGTTACAGTCAAATACAACAGGATCTAACAATGTGGCAATTGGCATGCAATCCCAAAAATCTAGCCGTACAAATACAGATAATACCTCCGTTGGCGCTAATTCTTTACAGCAAAATATTGCTAACTATAATAGTGCTTTTGGCTCAACAAATTTGATTAATAATCAAACAGGTTATTATAATTCAAGCTTTGGGGCATATACCATGTATGGAAACACAAGCGGGAACCAAAACACCGCTATCGGTATGGAGAGCCTTTTTACAAATTCAACAGGTAGTTTAAATACTGTTTTAGGTTTTAAAGCCGGATATTCCAGTACAGGAGACGGCAATTTGTTTTTGGGGTATGAAGCCGGGTATAATGAAACTTCAAGTAACAAACTTTATATATCAAATTCAAGCACAGCAAGCCCTTTAATTTATGGCGACTTTAGTAGCCAAACAATAAAGTTTAACGTAACAAAATTAAATATTAGTAGTTTGCCTACGAGTGCGGAGGGTTTGAGTAGTGGCGATGTGTGGCGCAATGGCAATGTTTTAAACATTGTACCTTAAACAACCTTTAAAAACTAAAATGCGCCAACCGGGCCTGCGGATATTTAAAAACCTTATACAACCTTATATATTTTAGAAACCTTTATAAAATTCATTTAAACTATTGCTAGGCATTTGCGCAAACTTATTCAAGTAAATTTGCGTTTCATCTAAAGAGGCATGGCGCATTTGCATTTGTATATTGCGCGCGTCCGCTCCCGCCTCGAACAGTTCCCCCACGCCAGTATGTTTAAGTAAATAGATACCTTTTTTAATTTCAAGACGATTTTGTACATCTTTTTGCCAAGCGCCGGCGATACGCGTAGGGGCTATTTGCGTAGGCCCGGGCGTCAGATTAAAATTATTAGAAAAAATATACCAATCCGGGTTTTGTTTATCATAGTCCATAGCTAAATAAAGATCCTTTAAAAAGTCCGGCATAATAACGGCTTGGTTACGTTTGTTTTTTGATTTGTGAGCCGGTACAAGCACGCAACCGCGATTTATTAATACATCTTTAAATTGCAGGCGTACGAGTTCAGCAGGGCGTATAAAACAATAATACACAAAGAGCGCCGCCAAGTATAAAGGGGGATTGATTAAGGGCAATTGTTCTCTTATTAAATTTTTTTCTGCAGGCGTATAGGTGCAAATTGCCACGTCTCCGGTTTTAATTTTCTTAAGTTTTTGCAATACATTAAAGTCTAAATAATCGCGTTCTACCAGACTATTAAAAAGAGTCCGCAGCCCTATAAGATGGTTATTGTACGTCCGATTAGAAAACTTTTTTTGTGTAATTAAATAATCGAAGTACAGCATAGCAATTTGCTTATTAAAGTCAGCGGGCTTTAAATTTTGGTAATTGTGATCATGTAGCCATTGCGATAAATTGCGGACCAGGTACGAGTAAGTATGTTTTGCCCGGGTGCCGCAAGTTTGGGTTTTGATGGCAAGTATTAAGTCGAGCGCCTGCAGTAAAGAAATATTTTGTGCTT
>CAIXZI010000352.1 GCA_903923915.1 uncultured Bacteroidota bacterium | reverse complement strand
TGGTTGGAGTAGGATTAGTTTGGTTACAAGTATAACTATTACCATTTTTATCTGTTTTTATCAAATAAAAACTACTGCTATCAACACCAAAATTATTGGTATAACCACTTAAAACAAAACCAGTATCGGCGGCCTGATTAATGGCATAAGCAAAATCGTTGGCGCCACCACCAAATGTTGAGCTGAATAGAAAATTCCCAGTTTTATTTGTTTTAATTAAATACGAATCGCTGGAGCCATGCCCAAAACTGTATGATGAACCGGCAATAGCAAGCCCGCTATCATTAGTTTGAATAATAGCTATTCCTTGGTCATAATTTCCACCTCCAAAAGATTTTGTAAATAACGTGTCTCCGTTAGCATCTGTTTTCATTAAAAACACCTCAGACCCCATATCAGAACTACCCTTACTTGAAAGTCCGGTAACAGCATAACCGCCATCATACGTTTGTACAACTCCATATCCCCAATCGTCACCATCTTTACCGTATGTTTTACTCCATGTTAATGTTCCTACGGCATCCGTTTTAAGTAGATATAAATCATTTGTGTTTCCATCCGGTGTTACGCCAAAGCTACTGGTGTTACCTGCTATAATATAGCCGCCATCAGCGGTTTGTTTAACAGCCCAAGCTTTATCGCCATATATACCGCCATAAGTTTTGCTCCAGGTAAGGTTTCCGTTAGCAGTTATTTTTAAAAGGTAAATATCCGGATCGCCTCCTGCACTAAAACTACCTGTATAACCTGCAATGATATAACCACCATCAGCAGTTTGTTGAACTGCTTGTCCAAAATCATAATTACTTCCGCCATAAGATTTTGTCCATAAGGTATCTCCGTTAGCATCCGTCTTCAAAGCAAAAACATTGTAATTTCCAATGCCTGATGAGCTATCTATGCCAATAAATATATAACCACCATCGGCAGTTTGTTGCATGGCATAAGATTCTTCATCGCCAATACCACCGTATGTTTTTGTCCACAAAGTATCTCCCAATGCATTCGTTTTTATGGCCAAAAAATCAACATTGGTTTTAGTTACCGAGGCAAGCCCTCCCATAATAAAACCACCATCTGTAGTTTGTTGTCCGCCATAAGCCATAGAACTATCTCTTTGATAAACCCGTTGAGACATAACTTGGCTATACGCCGAAGCACTTACTATAAAAGTGGATAAAAAAATAAGTATTTGTTTTTTCATAGGAGTTTTTTTTAAGGTTTACTTTACGAATTTACATAAAATTAAAATATTGCCCAAACAAAAACTAACGATTAGCATAAATCAGAGGTAAAATGAAATAATATTATTTTTCTTGCAGAAAAACCTTTTTAGCCGTGGTAATGGCTACCGCGTTATACTTTTTTTCGAGGTAATTCATTATTTTTTCAACTGTTTGACGAGAGTTTTCATCCAACACATTTACATCTTTGGCAAACACCTCAGTTAAAGCTAAATTGTTTATCTCTTTTATTTTTTGTGGTATTTCTCCAAAGGCAAGTTCAATGGTGCGTTCGTGCAAAATGCCCGCAAACTCAGTAGTTTTTTCAGCAATAATAGCTTCACAAATTTTTATTTCTTTTTTTCGTAAAAAAACATTTTGCTTGGCTTGCTTTTTAATATCGGTAACCGAAATATAATCTATGTTGTGTTTTTTAAGCACTTGCGGATGCACATCAACCGGAACTGCTAAATCAATAATTATTTTTTTATCGGTATCGTTTTGTAAAAGTTGTTTGTAAACTTCACTTGTGATAAGATTATCACTTGATCCGGTACAAGTAATTAGCACATCAAACCCTTTGGTATATTTTTTTAACTGAGTTAATGTATATGCCTCTGCACCAAGCTCAGTAGCCAATTGCGTTGCTTTAGGTAAAGTACGATTAAATACGGTAAACGTAGAAAAGCTGTGCTTTTTAAGGTACTTTGCCATGGTGGCATTGGTTTGTCCGGCACCAATAAACACACAGCGTGCATTATCTTTTATATTTTTTTCTTTTAACAAACGATAGGCTAATGACATAACCGAAACCGGGTTTTTAGCAATATCTGTTTCGGTAAAAATTTGTTTGGCAGTTTCAACAGTATGCCTTGATAACAAACGCATAAAATCGCCCGTTAGGCCATATTCATTGCATTTGTCGTAGGCTAATCTAAATTGGGTAATAATTTCTCGTTCGCCAACTACTAAAGAATCTAAAGAAGAAGCCACGCATAAAATATGACTCACAGCCTCGCTTCCTGAATAAACTTTAGCGTAAGTGGCTAATTTAGCTACTTCGGCTTTCTTTAATTTTTCATTTAGTAATAAAAACAAATTATTTAAAAATGCCTTATTTACGGGCTTTTTGGTAGTAAATAAAAATTCAACTCTATTACAGGTAGAAAGGTAAACCAGTTCTTTTAAACCAAGTTCGGTTTTAATTTTTGTAAGGATGTTTTTTACATCCGAATCTTCAGCATGAAGTCTGCCAATTTCTTTCAGCGAAAAATTTTTGTGGGTAACCGCTACAGTGTAAAAATATTCTTGCTTCATAAGCCAGTTCAAATATCTTATTTTTGGTTAAGATATTTGTCATAACAATGTCATCTCGCCTCGATTAATAAGATGATTATTATCACCCTCGCTAGCATTCAAAACAAATTATTTTTTTGAGGCGATTTTTTGAAGTGTTTCTTTCTCTTTCTTACTAAGGCTTTCGTAGCCACTTTTGTTAATTTTGTCTAAAATTTCGTCTAATGTTTTCTCATCGGCATCCATCTGAATAGAGTGCACTACTTTTAAATTTTTACTTTTTGTATTTGGTTTTCTTTTAAAGAATTCCATCAAATCATTTCCTTTTTTTAATTGCATACCATACAGCAAACCAAAAAAAGCACCACCAATATGGGCTACTTTTCCGCCTGTATTAACTGAAATATCGATGATGGTTGATAATAAAAATAACACCAAAACAACCCATTTTAAAGGAAACGACCCGATAAAAAAAACGCTAACAGGTAAATTAGGGGCATATATGGCCGCTACAATAGAAACCGCCGTAACCGAAGCAGAAGCGCCTAGTAAATAATAATTGCCCTGAACAAACAAATTAAAAAATAAAGCGTAGAAAATAGCTCCGGCAAGGCCTCCTAAAATATACACAAACCACAAACGCTTTTCGCCAACAATGGATGAAAAAATTTCTCCCATAAAATAAAAGTATATCATGTTAAAAAACACATGACTAATCTCTAAATGCGTAAACATATAGGTAAAAGGCGTGTAAAACCTAACTAATAGCTCACTTAAGTTAGATGGCATGGTAAAGTAATTAATCAACGATGGATTAATAATATTGGCAATAATGTTGCACAACAAAAAGAAAACACCATTGATAAGCAGTATTTGCGCCACTACCGAGAAACTCTTAAATTTCCCTAATCTATCTCCCAAGCTTGTACTACTCATTTTAAAACACCACAAATCTATTATTTTAACGCGTTGCTAACGCTACTTACATCAAATAAATTTTACCTTTGACCGCTACTAAATTTAGTTAATATGTGCCAAAAATTAAAATTTGTTTTAACGCTTGCATTTGTATTCTTTATACAGATTTTTTTCGCTCAGGTTACAATTACTATTCCATCGGGTAATCCACCTACTAATACAGTAACTGCTGCACCAATTACAAATGTTGAGCATCGTAAACCGTTAGGTACTTATTTTGGGTATGAGCGCACAGCCATTATATACAGGCACAGTGAAATTGGCTCTTACGGACAAATCACTTCTATTGCGGTTTATTGCGATTCTATTCATACACCGGGCAATGTGCCTTTAAATATATATGTTAGAGAAACCAGCGATTCGGCTTTTACCGTTACATCAACTGTTGCAAACGAAGAATCGGGTGCGACTTTGGTCTATTCAGGAACCGTACCATCTACATCTTTTGTTAAAAATACTTGGGTAACTATAAATTTTACTACTCCGTTTACACACGCTACTTCTAAACCGGTTGAATTTATTTTTGAAACAAATGCCTTAGGTGCCGGCAATGAAAGCATCAACGGAAAATTCTTTTCGCATTATACTTATAACACAAGTTTTTACACGTCGCAATATTGGAATCAAGATAATACAATGCCAACAAGCAATGGTATAGTTTCACATAACCGTCCTAATGTTCAACTTAGCATAACGCCTATTGCCTCTTGTAGCGGAATGCCAAATGCTGGAACAACAATATCTACAAGCGATACGCTTTGTTTAAATGAAATTTTTGTTTTGTCGCTGCAAGGAAATACATCTGCTACAGGATTAAGTTATCAATGGCAAAAATCAAATGACGGGATAACTTTTAGCAATATTTCACAAGCAGACTCAACAACATTATTTCAAATATTGCATGATACAACTTGGTATAGGTGCGCTGTTACTTGTTCCGGACAAACAGCTTATTCATCTGTTAAAGAAATAACAATTCGCGATTTTATGAAATGTTATTGCACTAATTTAGGAGGAGGCTGTTCAAGCAATACGGCCATAGATTCTGTAGCTATTGAAAATACTACACTTGCCAATGGATTAACAGGCTGCTCAGTAAACAATTATAAATTATATCCAACAAGCGGAAATACTACTGCAACGTTAAACCAAGGCTCATCTTATATTTTAGACACCAGATTTAACGGAGATGTTAGTGCCTCTTTTTGGATAGATTTTAATAGAAATGGTTTATTAGAAACTTCTGAATGGAAACAAATTTGCACACAATCGCCTTCTGTATATGATACAGCAACCATAGGCGGCGTTTTAACTACACAGGTAGATAGTCTTTTTAAAACTTCTTTTTCTGTTCCTTCAAATGCACAATTAGGATTAACCTTAATGCGTATAAGAACACGTGTAAGCGGCAATCCAAATGATTCGTCAACAGTGTGCACTACTTTTGGAAGCGGAGAAACAGAAGATTATTACGTTTATATAACGTATCCTTTAGGTGTAGAAAAATTAGCTGATAATCATGCACAAGTAACAGTTTATCCTAATCCGGCCATCAATCAAATAACTATTGCAGCAAATTTTATTCATAATGAAAATATTCATGCAGATATATATGCCATTAACGGAAGTTTAGTTTCTCAAAATGAAAGCAAATATACTGGAGAACCATTAAACATAGATATTTCAGCGCTTGAAGCCGGAATTTATTTTGTAAAAATTTCCACCAAAGAATATACATCAACCAAAAAAATTATTATTTCTAAGTAATGGCAAAAGAGCAAAAACCACAAAAAGATTATTTGTACTTAGCATACAAGGGTAAAGAATATTTATGGATGGGGTTTTCAATTCTTTCTATATTATTATCTGCTTATTGTCTTATTAAAAACGATAGAGAGCAAGCACTTTATTTTATTGCTCTAACTTTTATTGCAGGCTTATTGTATTCCTTTAATCGTAGTCGCCGCCGTAAAATGGAAGCGCGAGTCAAAGAAAAACAAGAGAAAATATAAATGCAAATTTCTGTTTTTTGGTTTCGACGCGATTTGCGTTTGCATGATAATGCAGGATTGTACTATGCATTAAAAAACAATCAAAATGTACTTCCCGTTTTTATTTTTGATACAACTATCCTAAATAAATTAGAAGATAAACAAGATAGACGCGTACATTTCATTCACAGCGCCATTAAATCACTTCAAGAAGATTTACAAAAGTTAGGAAGTAGCATAAAAATATATCATGGCGAGCCTCTGGAAATTTTTAAAAGCATTCTTACAGAATTTAAAGTAACTACTGTTTATGCCAATCATGATTATGAACCTACAGCCATTGACAGAGATAACCAGGTAAAAGATTTTCTACAAAGTAAGGACATTGACTTTAAAACGCACAAAGACCAATGCATTTTTGAAAAGAATGAAGTAACAAAAGATGATGGTTTGCCTTATACGGTTTTTACTCCTTACGCAAACAAATGGAAAAAGAAGCTCAATGATTTTTACATCAAATCTTACCCCACTAAATTATATTTCTCAAACTTCTATAAATGCAAACCTTTTGATATTCCTTCGTTAAAAGAACTTGGTTTTAAAGAAACAGATTTACTTTTCTCTAAACCAATTATTGATGAAGAAATAATAAGTCAATACACCCAACAGCGAGATTTCCCTGCCATAGCAGGCACTACCCGGTTAAGTGTGCATTTGCGTTTTGGAACAATTAGTATTCGTGTACTTGCACAAAAAGCCATCCAACTAAATAATACATGGCTTAATGAACTCATCTGGCGAGATTTTTATATGACGATTTTATTTCATTTTCCGCACGTGGTTGAGGGTGCTTTTAAACCTTCCTATAATAGAATTCCTTGGCGCAATAATGAAAAAGAATTTGACGCTTGGTGTAACGCTAAAACAGGTTACCCTATTGTAGATGCAGGCATGAACGAATTAAACAAAACAGGTTTTATGCACAACCGCGTGCGTATGATTGTTGCCAGTTTTTTAGTAAAACATTTATTAATAGACTGGCGTTGGGGCGAAGCCTACTTTGCACAAAAATTATTAGATTTTGATTTAAGCGCCAACAATGGCGGCTGGCAATGGGCTGCCAGTAGTGGTTGCGACGCCGCACCCTATTTTAGAGTTTTTAGTCCGTATGAGCAAACTAAAAAATTTGATTCCAAATTAGATTACATAAAAAAATGGGTTCCAAACTATAACGAGTTAGATTACCCA
>CAIXZI010000351.1 GCA_903923915.1 uncultured Bacteroidota bacterium | reverse complement strand
CAAATAAGTTCAGCTTAATTAATTCATATTAAAAATCTACAAAAAAAATCATCTTATTTAAAATCAGTTAAACCGGAAGGCACTTTTATACAGAATCAAATAATAAATCCATTTTTAAATCATTTTGTACATTGCCTGAATAGGCATTAGATTGCAACCCAAAAGTAGTAAGCATGGTAAGAAATACTGACTTTTTTGTTTTAGTATCACCTTTAAAAGCGCCGATTTTATTTCTCAATTCAATATCGTATTTTTTATCAATAATGAATGGGCTAATTGAAAATTTCATTTCGCATAAGTTAATTACACCGTCCCTGCGATCAATAACTAAATCAATTTGGGCGCCGTTATTTGCCTGTGTACTTTTCCAAGAAGACGTTTCTGTTTCAATACCGCTTATACCTAGTGCTTTTTTAATTTGCGGAACATGTGCAAGACAAACCTGTTCAAAGGCATATCCGCTCCAAGCTCTATGCTTTGGGCTATCAATCAACTTTAGCCAATAATTTTTATCAAATGTTTTTTGTTCTTTTATAAATTTAATATGAAACAAAGAAAAGAAGTCGCATAGTTGATATAAACTGTTCTTACTTTTTTTACCAAAAGGCAGGTATCGTCTAATGAATCCACTTTCTTCTAACTCATCCAGTAGGCGAGTAAGGCTGCCACCAGCTGGAAGTTTACCTTCTTTTTTAATCTCTTCACGCGTAAGCCCTTTACTCTTTTTAGCCAAAGCAGTTACAACAGCTTCATGGCGTTCAGCTTTAGTAAACAGTGATTTTAACAAGTTATTAAACTCACCTATAAACAAGCCATTAGATTCAAAACAAAGCATATTTATGTTTTGTGATGCGCTAAAGCCTTTTTCCACGGCATCCCAATAAAAAGGAATGCCTCCCAAAACCATGTAAAGTTGTATAAGTTGATAATAATCTAAAGTAATTTTTTTATTTTTTAGTAGCTCATCGCATTCTTTTAAGGTGAAAGGCTCTATTTTTATCTTTTGAGTTACACGATTATGTAAACCACCTTTATTGTTTATGAGTGTATTAACCATCCATGAAGCTGCTGATCCGCATACCACCAATAAAATATCTTTCCTGCCAGAAGCCCAACTATTCCAAAAATGCTCTAATGCAGGAATAAATCCAGAGTGGGGCGTATCAAACCACGGCAATTCATCAACAAAAATAATTTTTTTATTTTGTTTTGATTTTTCTATAATTTGTCTGATCTGCTGAAAGGCCTCCATCCAATTAGCTGCACTTTTGCTACCTAATTTTGGATACTGTTCCTGCATAGCCATGTCAAAATTAGTCAGCTGTTCCTGTAAAGTTGCCTGTGCCAAACCGGTAAGTCGAAATGTGAATTTACCTCCAAACAAATTTCTTATCAGATATGTTTTACCTACCCTACGTCTTCCATATAAAGCTACAAACTCCGATTTAGTAGAAATCAATTTTTTATTCAGGATTACTATTTCTTTTTTTCTACCTATAATCATGTTTTCATTTTGGCCATAAATATACTAAAAAGTACAGATATGGCCAAAATGAATAAACTCATTTTGGCCAAATGTACCATAATATAATAGGTTAAGGCCAAAATGAATTGACTACCTAAAATGTTTTTTCTTGAAAATAATTGATAGAGATGTTTTTAAACAGGTAGTGTTACCTTTATTTTGCTTTTAAATAACTATCGGGCAAAAAAAAAGGCTTCTAAATAGAAACCTCTTTTTTGAGTAGCGAAACCGGGACTCGAACCCGGGACCTCAGGGTTATGAATCCTGTGCTCTAACCAGCTGAGCTATCTCGCCATTTAATTAAGGGCGCAAATATAATATTTTTTATACATCATAAAAACTCTAATTTCACATCTTTATGTTTGAAACGATAGAAAAAATAGATCAACAGCTTTTATTGTACGGAAATGGCCTGCACAACAGCTTTTTTGATGCTATTGTGCCATATTTAACCTCTTTTTTGGTATGGATACCGCTATTTATATGGTGGTTTATGGGAATTCGCAAAACACACAGCCAAAAAATATTGACCATTATACTGTTTGTGGCAGTTTTGTTGGTTGCCTCAGATAGGTCGTCTGTGCTGATAAAAAACTCAGTTAAACGCTACCGCCCCACCCATAATATGGAGTTAAAAGACAAAATACATGTAATTAACGATTATCGGGGCGGGCAATATGGCTATGTTTCGTCTCATGCAACAAACGCCTTTGCCATTGCCTGTTTTTTGTTTTTATTGATGAGAAACAGCCCTAAAAAATGGCTGAAAATAAGTTTCTTTTTATGGGCGCTTATTTTTTGCTACACCCGTATCTATTTAGGCGTACATTATCCGTTTGATTTATTTAGCGGAGCCCTATTAGGCGCATTATTGGCATTGGTGTTTTATAAAATTTTCGTTAGGTTTAATACTTTAAAAGAAGATATATGAGAATATTGTTTATTGTTTTATTACTTACCTGCTCTAAAGTTTTTTCTCAGCTACCGGTAACCGAATTGTTTTTGGCTAACGTAGAAATAAAAAACAAGCTCATAAAAGTAAAAAGTGTCGAAAAAATAAGCAATCATGTTGGTTACAACAATCAGCCCGGCTTTATAAATAACGATAAAGAAATTTTATTTACATCGGATATTGAATCAGACCGCAAAACCCATATATGCGCTTATAATGTTAAAACAAAAAACACCAAGCGTTTAAGCATTACCAATACCAGCGAGTATTCTGCCCAATTATTACCCAATAAAAAAGATTTTTCGGTAGTTATGGTAGAAGAAGATTCTACGCAACGTATTTGGGTGTTTGATTTATTAAAAGGCGAAAATAAATCTTGTCTTAGTCAGCAAACAGATTCGGTTGGTTATTACACCTGGTTGGGCAAGGATAGCCTTCTGTATTATAAGCTAACCACTCCACATTCGTTACACGCTTTAAACATTAAAACAAATCAAGATGTTTGGTTGTGCAACAACCCCACCCGCTCGTTTAAAAAAGTAAGCGCCACCACGTTTTTTTATGTGATACATGAAGAAAAAGAAAACACCGTTTATTTATTTGATGTTCGCACAAAAAAAGCAACGCCTTTTGCGGTAGATAATGTTAGCGCCAATCAAGATTATAGTTGGCATGCTACTTTAAGTTTACTAAAATCTGAGGCTGGTAAAATTTATCGTTACAGCATAGACACCAAAGTGTGGGCAGAGCTTGCCGACTTTACTTCTTTTGGGGTAAAAAAAATAACTCGTTTTACCATAAGTGCTAACGGAAAATATGTTGCTTTAGTTTCAAATTTATAGCTATGGTAGAACTTCCGGCAAACTATACTATTTCTACTGATAAGCATGAATTGCAAATTAATGTAATACATACCTATCTATCCACTCAAAGCTATTGGGCCAAGCATATTCCGTTAGAAATTGTTGAACGAAGCATAGAAAACTCGCTTAGTTTTGGTGTGTATTATAAAGGCGAGCAAGTTGGTTTTGCCAGGGTAATAAGCGATTTTGCCGTGTTTGCATACCTGGCAGATGTATTTGTTTTAGAAGCGCATCGCGGTAAAGGTTTATCTAAAAGATTGATGAACGCAATTATGAATCACCGAAAATTGCAGGGTTTACGTGTGTTTGCATTAAAAACTAAAGACGCGCATGGTTTATACAAACAGTTTGGGTTTAACGTGGGCAAAAACCCTGAAAATTTTATGGAGATAAAACATGAAAATTTTTACAAGCCTAAAAGCCAATGATAATTAGTATTATTTACATACTTATTTTTTGCACGCTTATTTTTACGCTGCCTTTTTTTAGAGATAAATCTATTAATCGATTAGCTTTTACAGGTGCTTTTTTATTGAAGATTGTTGCTGGTTTTTTTCTTACCTGGATTTACACAAATTATTATCCCGACAGGCAAACGGCTGATATTTTTAAATATTTTGATGATGCGGAGATTCTGTTTTCAGCTATTAAAAACCATCAATACATTGATTATATAAAAATGATTAGTGGTATAGGAAATGATAACGATTATTTTAATCAAACCTATTACAATCAAATGAACCATTGGTCGAGGCATTACGATTTTGGAACATATAACGATAACCACACCATCATTCGCTTTAATGCATTAGTTCGATTATTTTCTTTTAATAATTTTTATGTACACACTATTTTTATGTGCTTTATTTGTTTTTTAGGATTAACCGCACTTTATAAAATATTTGCTCCTTACTTTATTAAGAAAGAAAAATTACTATTTGCTAGTTTATTTTTAATTCCCACCGTTGTGTTTTGGAGTTCGGGCGTTTTAAAAGAAGGGATTTTACTTTTTGCCTTAGGTTTTTTGTTCTATTCTTTCTTCCATGTATGTATTCTTAAAAAGAATGTAGTATTAAATATTGTTTGTCTTGTACTTTCCTCATTCTTAATTCTTATCAATAAAAACTATTTATTGTTAGCGGTTGCCCCTGCCCTGCTCTGCTTTTACTTTGTGAATAAATTTAACATTATGCGTCCCATTTTATTTTATTCGGCATTTTATACGGTTGCTTTTTTTATAGGATTGTTTCTCTCGAATTATTTCCTACAAAATAATTTATTAGAAACATTCTCGCTAAAACAACGCGATTTTATTAATGTTTCTAAGGGAGGAGTTTTTATACAGAATGATAAAAACTTTGTGCGAATAGACCCTGACAAAAAAATATTTTTAGATACGCTTTCAAAAAATAATTTCAAAATTAAGCAAGGCAGTAGTTATATGTATTGGACCAATGAAGATTTAAACGATACTCTTTACACCAAAAACAGTACAGATACAGCAAGCTTTCATTTGGTGTGGGATTTGCCCATTGCAGGCAGCACCATTAGCATAGCCAAATTAGATCCAACCATTTTTTCGCTTATAAAAACTGCACCCGGCGCACTTTATAACAGTTTATGCAAGCCCAGTTTATTGTCATCTAAATCATTTTTAGAAAAATTCTCAGCGCTCGAAAATGCTTGTGTGTTAATCTTTCTAATCGTTTGTGTATGGTTTAAAAAGCAAATGTATAATCGTAATCACTTTGCCTTATGTTTATTTATTTGTCTTATTATTCTCTTGTTAATTGGTTATACAACTCCGGTAGCAGGTGCTATAGTAAGATATAAAGTGCCCATTATGCCTTTTTTATTGATGTGTGGCATTCTTATCATAGATGAGAATAAACTTAAATTCATTAAAAAAGCTAAACCATAATTTCTATTTTTGTTTTATGAACTTTAATCAGCTTTTCAGAAAAAAATCTGTAACCGACATTTTAAAACAGGTAGAAAAAAATGGTGCCGAAGGCGCACATGGTTCTTTAGGCAAACACTTAGGTGTTAGAGATTTAACTGCGTTTGGTATTGCTGCTATTGTAGGTGCCGGTATTTTTAGCACCATTGGTAAAGCCAGTGCAGATGGTGGCCCTGCTGTTATTTTCTTGTTCTTATTTACTGCTATTGCTTGTGGCTTTGCCGCTTTTGCCTATGCTGAGTTTGCCTCAATGGTTCCAGTTTCGGGTAGTGCTTATACGTATTCATATGTTGCTTTTGGCGAGCTAATTGCCTGGATCATTGGTTGGGCTTTAATTATGGAATACGCCATTGGTAACATAACAGTTGCTATTTCATGGAGCGATTATTTTACGGGGCTTTTGCAAAGTATGGGGGTGCATCTGCCGCAATGGATACAGATGGATTACCTCAGTGCTTCTAAAGGTTTTGATGAAGCCACAAAATTGATGCAAAGCGGTAAAGCTTTTGAAAATTTAGATAATAGCGTACAAGCCGCTTACACCGCATGGACAAGCTCACCTACTATTGGTAGCCTACATTTTATTGCTGATATACCTGCGCTGTTTATTATTATTGCTATTACGGCTTTAGTTTATCGCGGCATGAAAGAATCTAAAAATGCCAGTAACTTGATGGTAGTAGTTAAGCTTTGTATTATTCTATTAGTTATTGCAGTTGGTGTTTTTTATGTGGATGTAAAAAACTGGAGTCCGTTTGCGCCCAATGGTGTTGGTGGAATTTTAAAAGGCGTATCAGCTGTGTTCTTTGCCTATATTGGTTTTGATGCCATATCAACAACAGCTGAAGAATGTAAAAATCCGCAACGAGATTTACCTCGAGGCATGATGTGGGCCATTATTATTTGTACCGTTTTATATATTGTAATTGCTTTAATCTTAACCGGTATGGTTTCTTACACGCAACTTAGCGTTGGCGACCCATTAGCCTTTGTATTTGAGAAACTAAATTTAAAATGGATGTCGGGTATAATTGCCGTAAGTGCTGTAATTGCCATGGCAAGTGTATTACTTGTTTTTCAAATGGGGCAACCGCGTATTTGGATGAGCATGAGCCGTGATGGTTTGTTACCAAAAAAATTCTCAAAAGTGCACCCTAAATTTCAAACACCATCTTTTGCAACTATTGTAACGGGCTTTGTAGTGGCGGTTCCTGCGCTATTTTTAAACCTTACTATGGTTACTGATTTATGCAGTATAGGTACTTTATTTGCTTTTGTTTTGGTATGTTTGGGTGTGTTGGTTCTTCAAAATAAAAAAGATATTCCGAGAGGAAAGTTTAAAACACCTTACATCAATTCAAAATATATCATGTCGGCTTTATTAGTGCTGACTATTATACTTTCATTT
>CAIXZI010000350.1 GCA_903923915.1 uncultured Bacteroidota bacterium | reverse complement strand
GGAACATTTAATGAATAGTCTACTAATTTAGGAGGCTATTCATACACACACATATAAAAAAATAATAGATAGCCCACCTCTGATTTCTCCACACGTTTAATGGTGCGCCTGTCATATCTTGACGATACCCGCAAAGCGGGATTCCCTTTTAGGGAATACAAAGATAAGGGTTTATATGTTACCAAACAAATTTATTTTAAAAAAAGATTTATTTGTTTAATAAGTTTTAATCCCTTATATTTGCATCATTAAATAACACACTTAAAAAAAACACTATGACAAAAAAAGTAAAAGTAAACGAAGTAGTAAAACAAAATCTTGTTGTAAAGATTAACGAAATTAAGTCCACTATGGAATATACCAATAGGGATAAATACCAATTTACAGAACTTTGTAATCGTGATGTCAATTCACCTCACGTTGAATCATTAAAAGAAACATTCTTTAAACATGGTGTAGCAGGGGTTGTTATCAAAGTAATTGAAACAGAAGCCTATGGATTAAAAACACGAATTATCGCAGATGGGCAACATAGTTGTTTAGCTGCTGAACAATTAGGGTATCCATTAGATATAATGGTTTTGAAAATGGTAGAAGATACGAGAGAAAATATTGTAGAATACGTATCAATGTTAAACAATTCTCAAAAAGGTTGGAAAGTAAAGGATTATTTGGGGGTTCATAAAGATAATAAAGAAATCCTTTTTTTGACAGAAAAAATAAAAGAAACAAAATTATCACTTTCTGATTTGTGTATCATTTATTTGCAAGATGCTAAACAAATGAATACAGTAAAAAAAGGCGGTAAAATTATCTTCTTAGATATAGAAGATAGTAATAAGATGCTCGATGCTGTAATGATGGTTAAAAAAGTAATACCTAATAGCAGTAATTGTAGAAGGGCATTATACAGAATATTAACCAATAAAGTTAAAGGTAAAGGTAAAGGAGCATACAAAAAATTTTGCAATGCTATTTTACATAAAAGTAAAACGCCTTTTTTTAAGTTTAATGGTAGCGAAACAGTCTTTTTTGATGAACTATTAGAAGTATATAATAATACTTTTAATTAACATATTTGTTCCACGTGGAACAAAAACTATCGTAGTGTAAAATAAGTCCTCACTTTTCTAAGTGGGGGCTTTTTTTATAAATATATTTGTTTAATAACTTTTTTATCCTTATCTTTGTCATATAATTAAGCACTATGGTACATTTTGATTTAGAGAAACTAGAAGAATTACCAAGCAAAGAATTACCATTTAATAAATGGAAAAGGAGTTATCGTAATTATAACGGTTATGATAAATTTTTTGGTAAAAGAAATCCATATTTTACCGCTCGTAAAATTGCTCAAAAAAATATAGGCAAATCATTTGATAATGCTTTCTCTTACTATTGCAAAAATGTTAGACAAGAAGACCAAAAAGAATTTATTGAATTATTTGATGGTGGTAGATGGAATGATTATATAATTGACGAATTAGGCTTAATTCAATTAAACCCTAGCCGTTTACCCGTAATTAGCGAAAGTAAAAGAACTTTCAAATCTGACAATATTGAATACAAAACTATCCACAAAGATTCAGGTTTAGCCAAAGAATTATTTAAACCTGTTGAAATAATTGTAGGATATAGAGAAATTTTACAATGGGCTTATGACTATTCTAAACGAAATAAAAGAAAACAAAAAAGGGTTATTATCCCAATTAAAAAGCAAATTGGTTGCGAATATATAGGTAAAGATTCCTTTTATGTTTTACCTTTTCACAAAAGAATATTTGCTAAAGATAGCGACTTTATTACAGTAGTAAGCAAAGGTGTTGAATTAAAATTTGATTCACCAAAAGACCCTTACTTAGTTAGATTAAGGGCTGAGAAGAAAAAAAAACATGATAGGGAGTTTAAGAAAAAACGTAATACTGATATTACAGATTATGACTTTATTCTTAAACAAGGTGAACAACGTTTGATTAAAGAAAATAATGATAAGTTATTGACTGAAAAAGAAATGGCGGCAAAGTTAAAACAGGAAAATGAGATAAAAATATTGGCTCATGGTTTTGACTTAGAAACTTCATTTAGGACTGTAATAAGTTGGAAAAAGAAAAATAAAAAAGATTTGGTGGATAATTTGTAATCACTTATATTTGCATCAACAAAAATAAATAAATGTATATTACTTATCATCAACAAATAAAAAAACCTATTGAAGTAATTAACACAATCCCTCATGCAATTCTTTGTAAAGAATTACAAGACAAATTAAAAGAATGGGGGGGTTGTTCAAGAACGATACAATTTTGACGATAACGGTTTTTATTGGTTTATCTATTTAGATAATGGAGATAGAATAGATACAAAATTATATTAAAGAGCATAGTGTAAAATGTCCGAATGTTTCTACATTTGGTTAAAAAATAGCGTTCCACGTGGAACGCTATTTTTCTTAAAATAAATTTGTTTGGTAAATATAATTTTCTTATCTTTGTATTGTCAAAATAAAGACAGGCGCATTATTAAATATGTGGAGAAATCAGAGGTGGTCTGTTTATTAAAAAATGTTTCACGTGGAACAAAAATAATTAAAAAAAGATTTGTTTATTAACTTTAATACCCTTATCTTTGCATCAGTAAAAAATAAACACTATGGCTTTACGACCTCTTAGAACTTATGTTCGCTTAAATAGACAACTCGGTAATACCGATAAAAGATTTGATGATACAGC
>CAIXZI010000349.1 GCA_903923915.1 uncultured Bacteroidota bacterium | reverse complement strand
GCTCGAAATGACAATAATGAATATAAATAAAATCTTTTTCATGGTGTAAAAACAAAGTTAAGTTAATATAAAAAGAAAACTTCTTATCTACTTAACCACCACCATCTTCTTACTTGCGCTTGCATTGCCATCGGTTTGCAAATGGTAGTAATAAGTGCCTGCGGGTATATCTGTTGTGGTAACAAGCAAACTATTAAAGGTGTTATCTACCTTAAAGCGTTTTACCTCTGTGCCTTGTGTGTTATAAAATACAAGTTCGCCTTGCGTTGTGCCTTGTGGCAAGGTATAAGGTATAGTAGTAGTGTTTGCCGTTGGGTTTGGGTAAGCATTACCAAGCCCTGTATTTGCATGTGGGTTAACCCTATCTACAGCCGTTGTTAGCGTACCGCCTAAATCAAAAACCTTTGCCTGCCCGTTGCTATAACTAAGTATCATTTTTGTACCCGCAGTAGTATTATATATACAGTATTGTTGCATAGGTATAGTTTGATAAACAGCTGCAACACCCGTATCAGAAAAAAGCAATGTACCATCCTCATTATAAATACCTGTATAATTATTAGGAGAACTATTAATTGCGTACATAAATTCTATTTTATTATCTGTATTAAATAAAGTTTGTGAAAAATAAAGAAAGGCTGGCGCATTAAGCCCACCAGTATTCGCAGGGATACCTGCAAAAGAAATGGTTTTTACTAAAGTATGGTTCATGTTATAGATACTTATGCTCTGCCCGTGCCTGTTTATTTTTACATATTCATCCCCTAATAATTCAAAATTCACTATCATTAATTCATCTACTGTGGATGTTAATGCAGAAGCACTATCAAGTGCAAATTCAAAAGTTATTTGGGCTTTAGCATTTGTAACAAATGCAATCAAAGCAATTAATATTATCTTTTTCATTTTTTAATCTTTAAATTTAATAAAACTAAACTAATAAATAAAGGCGGAGAAATCAAATCTCCGCCTTTCATTTTTATTTTTACTGTTGTTTCACCATTTTTTTAGTGTCAATTATCCTACCGTCAATAACAAGGGTATAGCTATATATGCCATTGGTTAAATCGTTAGCATATACATTTAAAGATCCTGCGCCTTTAGTTATAATATCAACTGTTTTTATTTGTCTGCCAAGTGCATCATAAAACAAAATTTGTGCATTGCTTGTGCCTTCGGGTACAAAGTATTTTATAGTAACACCCTCTGCAAAGGGGTTAGGGTAAGCCAATAAATAACTACTGTTTGCTTTTACTTGCTCTATACCCATTGTTGTGCAATAGTTTTGGTATAGTATGTAATTATTTAAACCCTCTCCCATTGTTTGACCACCAAGATAAATTCCATTAGAATTAAAGTTGCACCCTGTGCCTCCTACATTTGGTGAGTTTATTACTCCCAAATAGTTAGAATTACTTTGTGCAACATACACTTTACCATCGGGACCTAGAGTAAGCGTACCAAATGCATAAGCTGTTATTGGAATAGAATATAAAATTGTCTTTGTACTAGAAATAATCAGGGAATCATTACTTGAAATATCAAATTGATATACTTTGTTAGAATCGGTAGTAGAGAAACTAAAGGCTTTCCATGTAGCGCAGTATAGTTTTGTATTATCTGGAGAAAAACTTAATCCGTATCCGCCTCTTTCATAAGGAAGATTTATAGAGTTAGAGATTATTCCTGTGTTATTGTCAAAGTCAAATAAACACAAATAATCTGAATTTAGATTAGTTCCAATTCCATTATTATTAAAAGCTATCTTTTGTCCGTTAGGAGAAAATTGTAATTCTCCTCTTGCATTAAATCCTGAGCTGCATGGTAAAATATTTGGTCCAACACTAGAAACAACAGGCGAAGAGCTAATTCCTGAAGAAGTAACTAAATACGATAAAAAGTTATTGCTTCCATTATATTCATGAACAACAAACCAAATATCTACTCCATTATGATGATACGTTGCAGCCATCTGCTCAGTAATAGTTGTGGTTGTAATAGTATTATTTTTATTGACAACACCACCCAAGCCACTATTTAAACTCATGTTAATGGTATGATATTGTAAAGTAAGAGTACCTTGTCCCTGTATTTGTGAAGTTATTATATAAAAAATATTCTGTGAAGAAGGTTGTGGTATTATTAATACTTGGCTTATTGTTCCATTAGAAGCAACCAAATTACCATTGGACATTGCAACATGGTTTTTATTCCAAACGGTATCAGAATTAGTATAAAATAAAAGTTGCCCCAATGTATCACATATAGTAGAACTCCCTTCAAGTCCAGAATTCTTACCATTTGTAAGTGCTACGGGTGTACACGAATTAAAATCTAAACCTGCATGGTTTGCAAAATACCAAATATTAGCTTGCTTTTGTGCAACGCACAAAAAGGGAATAATAATAACTAAAACGAAGAGTATTTTTTTCATGATTAAAACAACATTAAATTAATATATAAAGGCGGAGAAAACAAATCTCCGCCTTATTCTTTTTACTGTGTTAAAATCATTTTCTTAGTATCAACCTCTTTTCCATTTATAACTAAGGTATAATAATACATACCCGAAACTAATTGGTTTGCGTTTATGGTAATATTTACCGTTCCGGTTTCGTTTATAGCAAAGGTATTTTTCAGCGTTCCGTTCAAATCAAATACCAATAGGCTTACATTTTGACTGCTTTGCGGCACATAGCATTTTACTACCGTAGTTTGGTTCCATGGGTTGGGAGTGTTCTGATATAAAACCGCTCCACCTATTGTTTGATTACCACTTGTTGCTAACTGATTGCTGCCTGCATTAGTAGCAGTACAACAATTATTTATAGCATTAGTCAATTGAGTTATAACGCTATCTTGCTTATCTAGTTGCTTCTGCTGCGCTTTAATAGCTTCTAACAACACAGGTATCATGCCTACGTAATTTACAGCTAAGTATCCCTTATTATCTTCTTTTATTAATTGAGGAAATACTTCTTTTAGCTCTTGCGCTATAAAGCCTATCTGCTGCTCTTTGCTAAAGTCTTTGTCTTTAAACTCTTCGGTATTATAATTATAGGTATAACCGCTTAGTTTTTTAATGCTGCACAATAATCTTCTTGCTGTAAAAATCTTCGTTAGTTTTTATTTTTATAAAGTAAACCCCATTGCTTAAACTGCTTACATCTATTTCTTTTGCATTGGTAGTTATAACCTCATTACCCAATACATCATATAAATTAATTGCTTGTATTTTACTGTTACCTGCTACTGTTACCTGCAAACTGTTTTGCGCAGGGTTGGGGTAAACGTTTACCTGCTCATTAATATTTACTACCTGTTCTATACCCATTCCTTGACCAACATTAGTTACTTTGCGGACAACATTATTACCTTCATCAGCAATGTATAAATTACCTACAGCATCAAAGGTTATCCCCCATGGTCTATTTATTTTTGCAGATGTTGCTTGTCCACCATCTCCACTATAACCTGCAGTACCATTTCCAACTATAGTTGAAATAATACCAGATGTATTTATCATACGTATGCGACTATTTTGGTTATCTGCAAAATACAAATTTCCTGATGCATCTAAAATTATTCCAACTGGTTGATTTAATTCTGTTGCTGTAGCTTGCCCCCCATCTCCGCTAAAACCAATTGTTCCATTTCCGGCTACGGTACTTATTATACCCGCAGTATTCACTTTGCGTATTACAGACGTGCCTGCATCAGTTATATACAGATTTCCTGCTGCATCAAAGATTATCCCCCATGGGTCGGATAGTTCTGCTGCTGTAGCTTGCCCTCCATCTCCACTAAAACCCATTGTTCCATTTCCGGCTATAGTGGTTATAATGCCTGCTGTATTTACTTTGCGTATGCGGCTATTTTGATCATCTGCAATATACAAATTCCCAAAAACATCTATGGCAATACCTGTAGGTGCATTAAGTTCAGCAAGGATAGCTTGCCCCCCATCTCCGCTATAACCCAAAGTGCCGTTTCCGGCAACGGTACTAATAACACCGGCAGTAGTTATCTTACGAATAAGGCCATTAGCCCTGTCAGCTATATATAAATTACCTATAGCATCAAAAGCTAATAGTGTTGGGTCACTTAGTTCTGCTGCTGTAGCTTGCCCTCCATCTCCGCTATACCCAGATGTACCATTGCCAACAAAGGTTGATATAATACCTGCAGTATTTACTTTGCGCACACAACTGTATTGCCCATCAACAATATATAAATTACCTGCCGCATCAAAGGTTAATCCATTTAGGAGAGCAAATTTTGCAGATGTAGCTTGACCACCATCTCCGCTATAACCTGATGCTCCGGTTCCTGCAATGGTGGTAATTATCTGCGCATAAGATTTCTCGACTACGCTCGAAATGACAATAATGAATATAAATAAAATCTTTTTCATGGTGTAAAAACAAAGTTAAGTTAATATAAAAAGAAAACTTCTTATCTACTTAACCACCACCATCTTCTTACTTGCACTTGCATTGCCATCGGTTTGCAAATGGTAGTAATAAGTGCCTGCGGGTATATCTGTTGTTGTAACAAGCAAACTATTAAAGGTGTTATCTACCTTAAAGCGTTTTACCTCTGTGCCTTGTGTGTTATAAAATACAAGTTCGCCTTGCGTTGTGCCTTGT
>CAIXZI010000348.1 GCA_903923915.1 uncultured Bacteroidota bacterium | reverse complement strand
CTATCGTTATCAGCGAAAAAATTGTTCGTGATGATATCTTTACATCATTACATGTTGACGAATATTCTTTAGATGTGCGTGATACTAAACGTGGTATGGAAGAGTTAACTCCGGATATACCTAACGTTAGCGAAGATGCTACTAAAGATTTGGACGAACATGGTATGATTCGTATTGGTGCTGAGGTTAAAGAAGGTGATATTTTAATTGGAAAAATTACTCCAAAAGGTGAATCAGATCCTTCGCCTGAAGAAAAATTATTACGCGCCATCTTTGGAGACAAAGCCGGTGATGTAAAAGATGCTTCTTTACGCGTACCTCCTTCTACACGCGGTGTTGTAATCGATAAACGTTTATACTCTCGTGCTGTAAAAGATAAAAAAGCAAAACTTGAAGAAAAAGGTTTAGTTGATAAATTAGACGCTGATTATCAAAAAAATATCAGCGATACAAAAGATCAATTAATTGAGAAATTATTCTCTTTAGTTAATGGCAAAACATCTCAAGGTGTATTAAACAACTTGAAGGAAGAAGTTATTACTAAAGGAACTAAATTCACTCAAAAACTATTAGAAAAACTTACGTATAGCGAAGTTAACCCTGATAATTGGACTACCGATAAAGACATCAACAACTCTATCAAACGTTTGTTGCATAACTACATGATTCGTTACAACGATTTAATGGGTAAACACAAACGCGAGAAATTCCAGATTACGGTTGGTGATGAACTACCTGCAGGAATTGTTCAAATGGCAAAAGTTTATATCGCTTCTAAACGTAAATTACGTGTAGGTGATAAAATGGCTGGTCGTCATGGTAACAAGGGTGTTGTGGCTCGTATCGTTAAAGAAGAAGATATGCCATTCTTGGCAGACGGAACTCCGGTTGATATTGTTCTAAACCCACTTGGTGTACCATCTCGTATGAACATTGGGCAGATTTATGAAACTGTATTAGCTTGGGCTGGTCAAAAATTAGGTGTTAAATTCTCAACACCAATATTTGATGGAGCTACTTTAGAAGATTTAGATAAATATTGCGCAGAAGCAGGTGTACCTCAGTATGGTAAAACATACTTACATGACGGTGGAACCGGCGAGCGTTTTGACCAACCGGCAACTGTAGGTATCATTTACATGATTAAACTACACCACATGGTTGACGATAAAATGCACGCACGTTCAATAGGGCCATATTCATTAATTACGCAACAACCATTGGGCGGTAAAGCACAATTTGGTGGTCAGCGTTTTGGTGAGATGGAGGTTTGGGCACTTGAAGCTTATGGTGCAGCTAATATCTTACAAGAATTATTAACTGTTAAATCTGATGATGTAGCAGGCCGTGCAAAAGCATACGAAGCTATTGTTAAAGGTGATAACCTTGGTACACCGGGCATTCCAGAGTCATTCAACGTATTGTTGCATGAGTTAAGAGGCTTAGGTTTAGAAGTTACCTTAGACTAATACTTTTTTAATTCCTCTCCTAATTATGTTAGGAGAGGATTTTATAAATTTGAGCTAAATTTTAATAAAGAAAAAGATAACATGGCTTTCAGAAAAGAAACAAAATTAAAATCAAACTTTACAAAGGTTACCATAAGCCTTGCCTCGCCTGAAGCGATATTAAATCGTTCAAGCGGAGAGGTTTTAAAACCTGAAACCATAAATTACCGTACTTACAAACCAGAGCGCGACGGATTATTTTGTGAGCGTATTTTTGGTCCAGTAAAAGATTACGAGTGTCATTGCGGTAAATACAAACGTATTCGCTACAAAGGCATTATTTGCGATCGTTGTGGTGTTGAAGTAACAGAAAAGAAAGTACGTAGAGAGCGTATGGGGCACATTAGTTTAGTGGTTCCTGTTGCGCATATCTGGTACTTCCGTTCATTACCAAGTAAAATTGGTTATTTGTTGGGTTTACCTACCAAAAAATTGGAAATGATTGTTTACTACGAACGTTATGTAGTAATTAACGCCGGTGCAGCATCTCAGGTTGCTACATTAGATTTCTTAACAGAAGAAGAATACTTAAATATTGTTGATACACTTCCAAAAGAAAATGCTTTGTTAGATGATTCAGATCCTAACAAATTTATTGCTAAAATGGGTGGTGAAGCATTGTATGATTTATTACAACGTACTGATTTAGATTCTTTATCTTTTGAATTACGTCATAAAGCAAATACTGAAACTTCTCAACAACGTAAAAACGAAGCATTAAAACGTTTACAAGTAATTGAAGCGTTCCGTCATGCTAACGAAAACGTAGTTAATCGCCCTGAGTGGATGATTATTAAAACTGTTCCTGTTAT
>CAIXZI010000347.1 GCA_903923915.1 uncultured Bacteroidota bacterium | reverse complement strand
GTTCAAATTTAATTCGGCATTTACATCAAAATCAATCAAACCTTTTGAAGAAGCTAGTGTATCTAAAGGTACAAGCGAGAAAAAATCTTGCAAATTATATTTTCCTCTAGCATCAAAAGAAAGATGCGGCGCGGAAAAATTTTTATATTCTAAATTACCTTCAACATAATTTTGATTTTGTTTTGCGTTGATATTTTTTAGCGTTAATATTTCTGTTTTATATTTTTCTTTACTAAAAAAACCGGTGAAATTTACACTATTTAGTTTAGTCTTTAATGGCGTGTAGGTAACGCTGGCATTAGAAATTCCGAAAGAAGATTTAATAGCAAGGCTATTATAATCCATCAAATTTCCATCTATAGTTGCTTCGGCATAAAACACGCCTTCGCTTTCATAATCTTTTATTTTATGATGAAAAATTTCGGGCATTAATGATAAAACAGATTGTATATCTATGTTTTTTCCTTTACAGATAATATTACAAGGCATTGCAGTATCAGCATTTGTAAGGCTTCCGTTAACCGAGAAAAAGAGTTTATTAAGGGCTACTTCGGCTTTGCTGATGTTGTATGTATTATTGTTTACCGACGCAGCTAAATCTATGCTTATGTTTTTATTTTTAATGTAATTTTTTTTGTTTGATTTTAATGCAGAAATAAAGCCTTGTGCATTAAGATCAAGCTCGTAAGCCGCATCGGTAAAGTTGCCCGAAAAGGTTACTTCTTTAAAATTAGAAACCAGTTTTACTTTACTTTGGTAATTTTTATAATTGAATGTAAAATCATCTAACACAATTTTACTTAATTTAAAAGCAGTAGATTTTTCTTTAGTATCAAGGCTTTCATCCGTTTTCCAAATTTCATAATTTGGTTCGCCTAACTCATTTACCAAAACTTTAAGTGCCGCGTTTTTTATTTTTATTTGATTGATAACATATTTTTTATTCCAAATATCTTTAGCATTAAACAACAGGTAAATACTTTCAGCCTTAAGTAGGGTATCGTGCTCCATATCGATCAAAGAGCCCATTATGGTTACGTTTTTAAACCAAACCGCCGCTTTTGGAAACGTTTTTATGATAGTAAAATCAATGTCATCTGGATTAATAAACACCTTTACTTTTAAGTGTTTGTTTAACTCTGTTACTACCTGCGCTTTAATTTCTTTTTGATATATAAACACAAAAAAAGCAGGCGTAGCAAGTAATACAAGCAATATAATTACAAGCCAAAGCAAAATTTTTCTCCCTTTTTTACCGGTTGGTTTAGGCTCATTATTTATATGATTTATCTCTTCGGCTTGCATTTATGTAAATTTTTGCATTTTATTGATGCGATATGAATGTCTATAGACTATTTAATGAACAAACGTATCAGCATAATTTTTATTATTTTTTTTGGCAGTTATATAAAAACACATATTTTTGCCCCATAATTTAAAAAACAAAAACCAAATGAAAAAAGTATTATCATTTTTTGCAGTTGCTTCTCTAGCAGTTGCTACTGTAGCTTGCGGACCAAGCAAAGCTGAAATCGAAGCAAAAGAAAAAGCAAAACAAGATTCTTTAATGGAAGTTGCTAAAGCTGATTCTATTGCTAAAGCTGCTGCTGAGCAAGCTGAAGCTGCTGCTATGGCTGCTAAAGCTGATTCATTAGCTCAAGTTGCTAAAGCTGATTCTATTGCTAAAGCTGAAGAAGCTGCTAAAGGCAAAAAAGGTGGAAAAAAATAATTTTTCTTCTTAGAAAAAGAAAAACCTCATAGAAATATGGGGTTTTTTTATTTTATGCCATCTTTAAGAGGTTCTTGAAAAACAGTGCGCAGTCTTGTTCTGCCTGTCTAAACATGTGAGTTGCCTACCCATATCCTTCGACACGCTCAGGATG
>CAIXZI010000346.1 GCA_903923915.1 uncultured Bacteroidota bacterium | reverse complement strand
ATTGTTTTTTATTGTTTGATAAGCCTTCGTTCGTATCCATCTTTTTAATTAAGTTGGATAAAGATACTTAAATACATTTAAAGTAGTCAAAAGGCTCCAGACAATCTTTACATTTATAAAGTGCCTTGCAGGCTGTAGAGCCAAACTGACTAACCATTTCGGTATGTAAAGAACCACAGCGTGGGCATTTAATTTCTTTTGTTTTGCCTGTAATAAAAGATTTATCGGTAGTGCTTTCTTGCGGAGGAGCTATGCCGTATTTACGTAATCGCTCTTTAGCATCAGTACTCAGCCAATCGGTTGTCCAAGCTGGTGTATAAACCATTTTGAGATTGATGTTTTCTATACCTTTTTGTTTAAGTGCAGAAATAATATCATCCTCCATTTGCTTCATAGCTGGACAGCCGCTATAGGTTGGCGTTATATCAATATCAACGCCATTATTTGTAATATTTATTTTACGAATAACACCTAAATCTACAATACTAATTACAGGAATTTCGGGATCAGGAATTTCTTTTAGTATATCTAAAATGCCTTGTTCTGTATAAGTTTGCATAATGTAAAGGTACGCTGTTTAGCTGTAAATTAATACCTGATATTTATCAATTTTCAAGATGTTATTCAGTAAAAAAGCCGCAAGAAATAAATCCTGCGGCTTTTTCGTTATTGTCATTCCGAACTTGTTTCGGAATCTGTATGAGATGCTGAAACAAGTTCAGCATGACGTTATTACTTCTTATCGTCTTTTACTTCTTCAAAGCTAACGTCTTCAACGTTATCGTTTTTAGCACCCTCTTCGCTGTGCGCTTGTCCGCCTTCAGCGCCACCTTGCGGCTGTTGCTGTGCGTTCATAGCAGCATATAACTCTTGAGATGCAGCTTCCCATGCTTTGTTTAATTCAGCCAACGAGCTATCAATTTTAGCTAAATCTTTTGCAGCATAAGCTTCTTTCAAATCTTTTAAAGCAGATTCGATAGGCGCTTTTTTCTCTGCAGGAATTTTATCTCCGTAATCTTTCAATTGTTTTTCAGATTGGAAGATAGAACCATCAGCTGCGTTAATTTTATCAGCTTCTTCTTTTGCTTTTTTATCAGCATCAGCATTGGCTTCGGCTTCGCGTTTCATTTTTTCAATTTCATCTTTACTTAAACCAGATGAAGCTTCGATACGAATGTTTTGAACTTTGCCGGTAGCTTTATCTTTTGCAGATACGCTTAATATACCGTTTGCATCAATATCAAAACTTACTTCAATTTGAGGCACACCACGTGGTGCAGGCATAATGCCATCTAAGTTAAACTGACCAATGGTGCGGTTATCTTTAGACATTGGGCGCTCGCCTTGCAATACATGTAATTGTACGCTTGGTTGGTTATCACTAGCAGTAGAGAACGTTTCTGTTTTTTTGCTTGGAATGGTTGTATTCGATTCAATTAGTTTTGTAAACACACCACCAAAAGTTTCGATACCTAAAGAAAGTGGAGTTACATCTAATAACAATACATCTTTTACATCGCCGGTTAAAACACCACCTTGAATAGCAGCACCAATGGCTACAACTTCATCAGGGTTTACACCTTTGCTTGGCGCTTTGCCAAAATATTTTTCAACCGCTGCTTGTATTGCAGGAATACGAGTTGAACCTCCAACTAAAATTACTTCATCAATATCTGAGTTTGATAAACCGGCGTTTTTCATAGCAGATTTACAAGGTTCGATAGTACGTTGAATTAAGCTATCAGCTAGTTGTTCAAATTTTGCGCGGGTTAATTGTTTTACTAAGTGTTTTGGAATTCCGTTAACAGGCATAATGTATGGCAAGTTAATTTCAGATGCTGTAGTGCTTGATAATTCAATCTTAGCTTTTTCAGCTGCTTCTTTTAAACGTTGCAATGCCATTGGATCCTGACGTAAATCGATGCCTTCATCTTTTTTAAATTCATCAGCTAACCAATCAATAATAACTTGATCAAAATCATCACCACCTAAGTGTGTATCACCATCAGTTGCTTTAACTTCAAACACGCCATCACCCAATTCAAGAACCGAAACGTCGTGTGTACCGCCACCGCAGTCAAACACAACAATTTTCATTTCTTTCCCTTTTTTATCCATACCGTAAGCTAATGCAGCGGCAGTTGGTTCGTTAATGATACGACGAACTTTTAAGCCTGCAATTTCTCCGGCTTCTTTAGTTGCCTGACGTTGTGCATCGTTAAAATATGCCGGTACAGTAATAACCGCTTCGGTAACTTCATATCCTAAAAAGTCTTCGGCAGTTTTTTTCATTTTTTGTAAAATGATTGCTGAGATTTCTTGTGGAGTATATTTACGGTCGTCAATTTCTACACGTGGGGTATTATTTTCTCCTTTTACAACCTTATATGGTACGCGTTTTACCTCGCTGGCAATTTCATCATACGTATGACCCATGAAGCGTTTAATTGAAGAAACTGTTTTGGTAGGGTTGGTAATGGCTTGGCGTTTGGCAGGATCTCCTACTTTACGTTCTCCGCCTTCTACAAATGCTACAACCGATGGGGTTGTGCGTTTTCCTTCGTTGTTAGCAATAACAACCGGCTCGTTACCTTCCATTACAGATACGCAACTATTGGTTGTTCCTAAATCTATTCCTATTATTTTTGACATAATTTATTGTATTAAAAATTCGAAAAAGAAAAAGCAAGGATTGTGCCAATGGCAAGGATTGCAATAAAATATGACAAACTGTCGCTTTATAAGCTAATGACAGATAGATAAGGCATTGTTTTCGTTTAAAAACCTGAGTTTACAGGTAATTGAACTGGCCGAAATGGTATCTATAGATTGATTGGTAACATTTCTTTTAATAATTTGTTGGTTGCGACAAGAAAAAACACCCACGCCGCCGGTAATATTAGAGTAATTTGCCTTGCTTTGCGATAACGAAGTAGAGGTATTAACCTGATTATATAGGGCTACAGCTTGTCCGCCTGCTGTAAGTAAAAACTCTAGATTATTAATTGTTCTGGTAACACCACTTGCTGGAACCGGAATTAAATAAGCAAGATTGCTTAAAACAGTGTTTCCGGTAGGTTTAAACTCTTGTTTTTCTCCACCTAATGTTTGCAACGGGTAGTTAGTACCCAAATCAATATCTACATGCTTTTGTGCATTATTACTGCCATTATTTTCGGTATAATTAAGGCGCATGGTTAAACCGCAAACGCCTGCATTTACCGGAGAACCATAATAACAATCTACTATACCTCCATTGCCCGGTGTAATATTTATAGGATAGGTAGCGGATAAATTAGGGTTTAATACATTTTGAGAGCCATTTGTTGAAACCAGCAATTGAAAACTATTAATTAAGCCTGTTTGAGCTGTAAATTCTTTACCAGATTTGTTATTATGTATGGTTAATTTATACTCACTATCATTATACAATTTATCACTGGGTTTTGTTTTATAAACACGTTCATTTTGGTTAAAAATACCAACATCGGCCTGAAGTAAAGTATCTGTAAGTACAATTTCCATAACAGAGCCTGAATTACCTACAGGCACCTGCACGCCATCTTTCCAGCGTTGTAAAGTAACCTTTATATCTCCTGATTTAAAGTAAACCGAATCTTGGTTTTGAGCCATAGTGTATGCATTCTGCTCTCCTAAAAAAATGCGCTCTATGCGTATGTATTGTATGGCATCATCTTGGTTTAACAAGCCATAAACACTTACACTTTCTTTATAGGGTGCCAACAAACTAAGACTATTGCTGCATCCGCCAAAAAGTGTAAAAACAATTGCTATAAAAAATACCTTCTTCATCATAAGGCTTCAAAATTAAGTTTTTTATCGGTTAAAAAAATTAATGGCTACTTTTGTTTTTTAAACGGTCGGTTTTAACAATTAAACGGTTATGTCAGTAGCAAAAAAGGAATTTAAAAAGGTAACAACGCACTCTTTACAAGAGATGAAAACTGCGGGCGAAAAAATAGCCATGCTTACCGCTTACGATTATACCATGGCAAAAATACTTGACCAAGGTGGCATTGATGTGCTTTTGGTGGGAGACAGTGCCAGTAATGTGATGCACGGCCATGAAACTACTTTACCCATTACTTTAGATCAAATGATTTATCACGCAGCATCCGTAGTGCGCGCAGTTGATAGAGCTTTGGTTATTGTTGATTTGCCTTTTGGAACTTATCAAGGCAACTCTAAAGAAGCCTTAAAATCTGCCATCCGCATTATGAAAGAAAGCGGTGCGCATGCCGTAAAATTAGAAGGCGGAAACGAAATTAAAGAATCGATAGAACGTATTTTAACTGCGGGCATTCCGGTAATGGGGCATTTGGGCTTAACACCTCAATCTATTTACAAATTTGGCACCTATAACGTACGTGCTAAAGAAGAAGAAGAAGCAAAAGAACTTTTAGAAAACGCGCATATACTGCAAAAAGCAGGTTGTTTTGCTTTAGTATTAGAAAAAATACCGGCAAAATTGGCCAAACAAGTAGCCTCCGAACTTAACATTCCTGTAATTGGTATTGGTGCTGGTAATGGCGTTGACGGACAAGTATTAGTTACGCACGATATGATGGGTATGACCCATGAGTTTAACCCTCGGTTTTTACGTAGATATTTAAACTTGTATGATGAGATGAAAGGTGCCACTGAGCGTTACATCCACGATATTAAAACAAAAGATTTTCCTAACGATAAAGAACAATACTAATGAGCAATCAAGTAAAAGAGTTTAACGAGTACCGTTCTAAAATGAACGATTTAATACTAAGCAAAGATAACTTAGTTATAAAACGACTTTACAACTT
>CAIXZI010000345.1 GCA_903923915.1 uncultured Bacteroidota bacterium | reverse complement strand
ATCGGCAAGGCAGCGGACTCACAAATTAAAATCTTTTCGTATCTTTAAATTAAGTTTACACAGCCGACAGTTTCGCGGTTCATTCCCGCCCTGCCGTTAGCTGCAAAACGTTACAAGCAAGTGTAGGACGACCGACAACTCGACAACAAACCGACAGAAAAACAGAATTTAAAATCGTAACTTTACGACCAAAACGAACAATATATACAGACCTCCTTTATCTATTGACTCTATTCCTATTATTGTATCAAAATATGCATTGAACGAAACGGGAATTGGTGCAGTTATAATTATCGACGAAATGAAAAAAAGTGACCAATCTGTAAATGGCTATTTTACTTTTTTTGATATTGCAACAAAAAAAGTATTATATGTTTGTTTAGTAAAAGTAAAACCCGGTGACAAATATGGGTTAGTTAGGTATTACAGAAATGGACTTAAAAATATGTTGACCGTGTTTAAAAAATATTATAAAAAAACAATTACAGCATAAGTAAATTGGCAGACATATGAAAATTAAATATAGTTAACAAAACCTGCCCATAACCGCAGTCTGAATTTCAAGCGGGCGAAGTTGGTAAACGAAAATTTGTATCTTTAACTTAAGTTTTGTGCTTGGTTGACCGTTGGTCGTTTCAAAACCCGCTCGAAAATCAGGCTGCCAAACGTTATCGGTAATTGTGCGAACCGTTACCGAAGTAGCAACCTGTTCGCAGTGAAGTGGTAGAATCAGAGCAATATTTATAAATAATCAATTAATGATACCGGACGATAATGGAGTATTTAATGTCATTGACCCTGTTACAAAAAAAGAAATAGGAAAGCTAAATGGTGCTTTTGATATAAAACAAATACAGAATTTTAAAACTAACAGAAAGGATACTTCAATGAGTCCTGGCTTGTATTCATTGCCTTATGGCGATCTTTTTTTGCTTACAAGTTTAGATCATTTTACTTCACTGTATTATCCAGATAATACACAATCAGTTTATGAAATTAGTAAACAAAAAAACGTATACAGTGAAAGGTCTAACCAAGGAGCATTTCATTACATGGATATTTACCCAATAAAAACTTATGATAATGATGTAGCCCTATTTCAAAAAGTTGAATCACTTGATTCAACACTTAAAAGACCTATAATTCCTAATATGCCAATTCCTCCTGATTACAGTAAAATGACACAGAAGGAAGCAAAAAAGGCTCAAGATAAATATTTATTAGATTTAAGTTCTTTTCGAGTAAAATTAGGTGAATGGAGAATAAAAATTCGGGAATACACCAATCCCAAAAATTCACGTATAAAAATTTATACAGATGTAGCATGCACTAATGAATATTTATCTATAGAAAAAGCAAATGAAGTGAAAATATACGGCAATTATTTACTCGTAAAAAAAGAAACCACTTATGAAATTTATGATCTTAATACAAAAAAAATGTTATATACAATTTACTTGATTTAATTTCAACAAGTTATAAATCAATATTTAACATAATTCAAAAACTTCAACATGAAAAATAATTATTATACTATTAATAATAGTGTATACTTTTTTATGATTCCAAATAAATCCTTTTCTTCGTATCCGATAAAAGCTTTGCCAAAACCCAATGGCAGGATGTTTATCTACAAGTTGATGTAGCTCATCCATTATGGGTGAATCGTCTTTGAGTTTAGATTTGTAATTGAATGTGCTTCTGGGTAGGCTTAGTAGCTTACATGCCTGACGACAACTTACCCCATGTTCTTTAATCATGTGCTGAGCAAGCTGACCCTTTTCTTCAGGTACTAAAGCTTTTTTTCCATAGCATCCTTTAACGCATAATGCAGTAAGCTAAGATCTGCATACATCTTCTTTAGCCTGGAGTTTTCTGCTTCGAGTTCTTTTACTTTCTTCAGCTCATTTACTTCTATTCCTCCGTAACGCTGCCTCCACTTATAGAAGGCTGCCGTAGTAATGTTTAACTCCCTGCAAATATCTTTTGCATCTCTTCCATTTTCATGTTCTTTAATTGCTTTTACAATTTGAACTTCTGTAAATCTTGTTTTTTTCATCTTAAATTGTCTTTTAAAGTTAATTATTATATATTTAATCAACTTTTAAATGGTCCAATTTCAGGGGAGCTTACAGAGGAGAGGAAGCCATTACTTAAAATAAACCTACTTACCTTTCAATTCTTTTTTCAAAAACCTGGCCGTAAAGCTTTCTTTGTTTTTTATGATTTCTTCTGGTGTGCCGGTGCAAAGTATTTGTCCGCCACGCGCACCACCTTCAGGGCCAATATCAATAATGTAATCGGCAACTTTAATAATATCCAAATTATGCTCAATTACTAAAACCGTATTTCCATTTTCTACCAAACGGTTAAGCACATCTAATAAAATGCGAATATCTTCAAAATGTAAGCCTGTTGTTGGTTCATCTAAGATATAAAATGTTTTACCGGTATCTTTTTTGCTAAGCTCGGTTGCAAGTTTAACACGCTGAGCCTCTCCCCCACTAAGGGTTGTAGCCTGCTGCCCAAGTGTTATATAACCTAAACCAACATCGTATAATGTTTTTATTCTTTGATTAATGTATGGAATGTGTTCAAAAAATTCGACAGCCTGATCAATGGTCATGTTCAACACATCGTTGATAGATTTTCCTTTGTAGCGAATTTCTAATGTTTCACGGTTATATCTTTTTCCATGGCATTCATCGCACAAAACATAAACATCGGGCAAGAAATTCATTTCAATGGTTTTCATACCTGCACCACCACAGGTTTCACAACGACCTCCTTTTACATTGAAAGAGAAACGACCTGGCTTGTATCCACGAATATTGGCTTCAGGTAAAGCTGCAAACAAATTACGTATATCATCAAACACTTTTGTATAAGTAGCCGGGTTACTACGCGGAGTGCGTCCAATAGGCGATTGATCTATTTCAATAATTTTATCAATATGTTCTAAACCTGTAATTGATTTATAAGGAAGCGGTTTTGTTTCTGATTTATAAAAATATTGATTAAGAATTGGATATAATGTTTCATTAATCAACGTTGATTTACCGGAGCCCGAAACGCCTGTTACACCTATAAAACAACCCAAAGGAAATTCTGCCGAAACATTTTTTAAATTATTTCCGGTGGCACCTTTTAAAATAATTTTTGTACCGTTGCCTTTTCTTCTTTGTTTAGGAACAGGAATTTCTTTTTTACCTGTAATGTATTGCGCCGTAACCGTATTATGTTTCAACATTTCTTTAGGCGTTGATGCAGCCACAATGTTTCCACCATGAATGCCTGCACCAGGACCAATATCAATAACATAATCGGCAGCAAGCATAATATCTTTATCGTGTTCAACTACCAAAACAGAATTACCTGCATCGCGTAAATTTTTTAATGCGGTAATTAAACGTTCGTTATCGCGCTGATGCAAACCTATACTTGGCTCATCTAAAATGTATAACACGCCTACTAATTGTGATCCTATTTGCGTGGCAAGTCGTATTCGTTGAGCCTCGCCACCTGACAGAGATTTAGAACTCAAATTAAGTGAAACATAATCTAAACCAACTTCCAATAAAAAACCAATACGTGCACGAATTTCTTTTAGAATTTCTTTGGCAATTATTTGTTGCGATTTGGTTAATCGTTTTTCTATGTCTTTAAAAAATGCGTTAAGGGATGCAGTATCTAACTGAGATAATTCTGCAATATTTTTTTTATCAATTCTAAAATAAAGTGCTTCTTTTTTTAAACGCGTGCCGTTACATTCCGGACAATTAATTTTATTGGTAAACCCTTGCACCCAACGCTGCATAGCAGGCGACGGATTTTCTTCGGCTTGCTTCGTAATAAAATTTGCAATACCTTCAAACGCCATAGAGTAGCCCTCATCATTGCCTTCCGTTTTTACTTTAAACAATTCTTCACTACCATATAAAATAACATTTACAGCAGCTTCATCAATTTCTTCAAAAGGAGTATCAAGCGTAAAATCATACGTTTGCCCAATAGCCTCCAACTGATTAAATATCCAACCTTTTTTATAATCGCCTAAAATAGTTATGGCACCTTTTTTTAAAGATAGTTTTGGATTGGCAACAATTTTATGAATATCAATTTCTGATATAACTCCTAAGCCGTTACACTTTGGGCAAGCGCCATACGGCGAATTGAACGAAAACATATTTGGCGCAGGCTCGTCATACGAAATGCCACTTGTAGGGCACATTAAAAAGCGAGAAAAAAATTGCGCTTTCAATTTAGAATTTTTCTTTTCCTCATGTTCCAAAACCATTATGGTGCCTTTGGCTTGTTTCATGCCCGTTTGTAAGGATTGTGCTAAGCGAGGACGAATGTTGGTAGCAATTTCAATTCTATCAATTACAATTTCTATATCATGAATTTTGTAACGATCTAATTGCATTTTAGGCGTAATATCTTTTATCTCGCCATCTATACGAACCTTGGTAAAGCCTGACTTCCGTATCTGTTCAAACAATTCACGGTAATGGCCTTTACGTCCTTTTACAACCGGTGCAAGAATATTTATTTTCTTCTTGTTATATTTCCCGATAATCAAATCAATAATTTGCTCATCGGTATAACGCACCATTTTTTCTCCCGAAACATACGAGAACGCTTCGCCTGCACGCGCAAAAAGCAAACGCATAAAATCATAAATTTCGGTAATTGTTCCTACGGTAGAGCGCGGACTTTTACTTACCGTTTTTTGTTCGATGGCAATTACCGGAGATAAACCTGTTATTTTATCTACATCAGGTCGCTCTAAGTTTCCTAAAAACTGGCGGGCGTATGAATTGAATGTTTCAATATATCTGCGTTGGCCTTCTGCATAAATGGTATCAAATGCTAAAGACGATTTTCCGCTGCCGCTTAAGCCTGTTATAACCACAAGTTGATTACGTGGAATGCTTACATCAATATTTTTGAGATTGTGCGCGCGTGCGCCAATTACTTCAATAAAATCTTCTTCGTTAATGAGGTTGCTCATTTTTTTCAATCTCCTTTCTACTGTTTTTTATTTCTTTTTCTGAATCAAGTGATAAAGAAGAAGAGTCTAATTTAATTTCGGTTTGTAAAGTTAATGAGTCTTTAATTTCCCTCACTAAATCTCCTTCAAAATAGGTAAATCCATTTTTTAAATATTCTTTTTTAGGAAAGTTTATGATATATGTTTTTTTGTTTGGATTGGATAATGTGTTTTTTCTTAACCAGGGATTAAAAATTTTAAGCAAATTGTAATTATATCCTAAAGAAGCTGCAAACCTTGTTAAATCAGTAATAGTCGTATCTACTTTAAACCCTTTTAAGGGTACACCATAAAAACTTTTTGAAGACCCGAATTTACGTTTAGAAGAATTTTCTACTAATGTTTTTAAAGCTAACACTTTGTAAAGGTATTTGGCCGTTTCTTTATTCAACATTAAATCGTAATAATTTTTAGATTTTTGTTTTTTTAATTGTTGTTCAATTCCGCCTGTGCCAAGATTATACGCAGCAGCTGCGATTGTCCAGCTACCAAAATGTTTATACGCTTCTTTAAAAAATTTGCAGGCAGCTTCTGTGCTTTTTTCTACACTAAAACGTTCATCCACTTCATCATTAATTTCTAAACCATAGTTTGCGCCGGTACTTGGTACAAACTGCCAAAAACCCGCGGCACCTTGCGACGATTGCGAATTTGTAAGATTACTTTCTTCTAAGGCAATATATTTTATATCATCCGGGATGTTGTTTCGTTTTAAAACAGCTTCAATGGGTGGAAACCAAAGAGCGCAACGTTTAAATAAAACAAAAGCAGATGAAGATGAATTTCCCGAAAAAGCTTTATCTAAATTTTCTTTAATGCTGTAATCATTTTGCGGAACAGCTTCTCCGGCAAAATGTATATCTTTTGGAATACTTAACCCTAAAAGGCTTTCGGCGGGATTGATGTAATCTAAGTTAGATTCTTGCGTGTGAAAATATTTTTTTGAGATAAAATAGGCTACAGAAAAAACGACAAAAAAAGTGAGCGATAAAATTAAAAAATTTATTTTTTTACTATAATTAAGCATGGCGTTTTCGCCTTGTAAGATACAGCAAAAACAAAAACAAAGAAACAGGATAGGCGGCAATTAACAAGGAACGCTGTAAATTAAAATCTGACTGATTGATTAAGTATAAAGCCAAACCTGCGCCAATTATATTTATCATAAAAAACAAAAATGCTATTTTTTTTTCGGTAACACCATTGTAAAATAAATTATGTGTTGTATGATCTTTGCCGCCAACAAAAGGAGATGAGCCTTTTAGCGTTCGATTAATTACTACAATGGCTGTATCTGTAAGTGGCATAATAAAAACCAAGGCAACTAAAATTAAATTATTTATCGGGTAAATAATTGGGAAATTGTTTTTTTCAATTACAGGTATATTCCAACAAAATTCGATACCACAGAAGGCTAAAAAAATACCTAAAAATTGACTGCCGCTATCGCCCATAAACATTTTAGAAGGATGCCAATTATAGGCCAAAAACCCACAAAGTGTTCCAATAACAGCAATTATAATAAGGGTAAGCGGCTGTGTTTCTAAATTCATTTGTGCACTAAAAAAAACAGCAAAAATACAAATGGCAAGTGTTGTAACCGCAGATATACCATCCATATTATCTAACATGTTAATGGAATTCATGATGGCTACCACCCAAAAAATAGTTAGGGAGTAATTCAAAAATTCGCTTTCAAACGAATTTATTTTTGTGCCTGTACTAATGAGTATAATGCCGCATAAACACTGAACAATAAATTTTACAAGGGGTTTGGTATCATACGCATCATCTGCCATGCCCATTAAAAAAGCTGCGGTAACAGAGCATAAAAGGCCTACTATTTTTAGGGTAGAAAAAAAACCCTGTTTGCCTTGTGTAATAATTTCTAGGGTAATAAAAGCAAATAAAAAAACAATATAAAATGATAATCCCCCCAAGGCTGGCTTGGCTGTTGAGCTCCATCTTATTTGTACACTATTGTTTCTACGCGTACCTAAGTTTTTAGAGAAATTTAGAAGCAACTCATTTATTAAGATAGAGAAAATAAGCGTTCCGCAAAACAGCAAAGTATATAATAACGGTATGTTCGCTAAAAAATTCATCGATGATTAAAAAGGAGAAACAAAATCTTTTAAAGGAGTGCCTACTTTATCTTTTTCTGAAAGAAGTGGGTTTTCAATGTTCCAGTTTATATTAATGTCTTTATCGTTCCATAAAACACAAGCTTCAGATTCTTTATTATAATAATTAGTGCATTTGTAGTGAAAGATGGTGTTATCTGCCAACGTTAAAAACCCATGTGCAAAACCTATTGGCACCCAAAACATAGTTTTATTTTGTTCATTTAATTCAATGGCAAAATATTTGCCATACGTAGGCGATTGTTTTCTGATATCAACTACTACATCAAGCACAGCACCTTTAATAACGCGCACTAATTTACCTTGCGCGTGTGGTGGTTGTTGTGTGTGCATACCGCGTAATACACCTTTTTGAGAAAGTGATTGGTTATCTTGTACAAAAGTTTCTTTTAACCCAGCTTCTTCCAAAATTTTTTGATTAAAACACTCAAAAAAATATCCGCGAGAATCTTCAAATACTTTTGGTTTTAATACAAGTAACCCTTCAATAAAAGTTTTTTCAATAATCATATTTAACTTACACTTATTTTTTTTCTAAATAATCCCTTTTTCTTCTTTTTATCTGTGGCTTTCTCTTCGTAGTATCCATATTTGTTACCGTATCCATAACCGTATCCATAACCATAGCCGTAGTTATAACCATACGTGTTTCGATTAATATCAACGCCGTTTAGCACAACCGAAAGATGTTGTACTTTGTTTTCGTTTTGCAACCTATCTAATATTTGAATGTAATTTCGTTTAGAGTAATCTGATCTAAAAACATAAATAGGGTAATCTGCCTTGGCTATCATGGCTACACCATCTGTTACCAAACCAATAGGCGGGTTATCAATCACAATAACATCGTACGTTTTTTTAAGTTGATTTAATATTTCATCCATTTTAGGACTAATAATTAACTCAGAAGGATTAGGCGGAATTGGCCCTGCAGTAATAAAATCTAAACCTGGTAATGAACTTTTATTTATACATTCTTCTAAGGTGTTTTTTTCTATAAGCAATGTGCTCATCCCTTTTTCGTTGGTAACACTAAAGCCCTTGTGTATTTTGGGTTTACGCATATCCAAATCTAAGATGATTACTTTTTTGTTTGAAAACGCAATAATACCTGCCAAATTAATGGCAACAAATGTTTTTCCTTCACCTGATACAGTTGATGTAAGGGCTATTATTTTTGTGCCTTCGGTGTTTGAAATATATTGCAAATTACTTCGTAAAGTTCTAAACGATTCTGCTATTAACGATTTTGGGTTTTTATCCACTACCAATTGCGATACCGGAATTTCTTTATCATAGCTTGGCACAATACCCAAAATATTTAATCCCGCACTCATCTGCTTAGTTATTTCGTTTAACGAATTAATATCGTTGTGCATTAAATATCTAATTATAATAATACTCAGGCCTATTAGAAACGCAACTAATATGGCCGTTAGCATAATGTTTTGTTTGTTAGGCGAAATTGGGTTCATATTTGCCATCCCTTTTTCTAATACAATAGTTTGTGATACAAAGCCGGCTTTTGAAATGGCAAATTCTGTTTTTTTCTCTAGTAAAAGCGTATAATATTTTTCGTTGATGCTAAAAAACCGCATTAAACGAGCGTACTCTATTTCCTTTTCAGGTTGAGAAGTATATTTGCTTTCGTATTCATTTGATTTTAATTTTAAATTTTGATACTTAGACTGCATTTTTTTTCGCAACGAAAAAATACTTTGCACTAATAGGTTTTTTTGATTTTCTACTTGAAAGTTAACGCGCTTAATCTCTTCGCTGGTTGGTTTTACCTGAAACAATAAGTTTTCTTTTTCTGATAATAGTTTTTGTAAATTAACTACTATATCTTTTATACCACCTTCTTCTTGGCTACCCGCAATGGCAGAAATAAGTTGATATGAATCGATACTTTTATTTTTTTCAATATCTTGTTGTATGTTATCCAATATTTTTTCCTCTAATTCTGTTTTAAGTAATTGGTCCTCGAGAGT
>CAIXZI010000344.1 GCA_903923915.1 uncultured Bacteroidota bacterium | reverse complement strand
TAAAATAAATTAAACAAAAATTTGCGTTTTCAATCTACATTAATCCGATAGATTTTATAACGAAGCAAATGTATACCAATTTAGTAGATATTAAAAATAAATCGAATTTTTTTCTAAGCAAGCTCTTCTACTCGATAAGTAGTCGTATTAATTTCAACTGTAGATTTTGCAGTTAAACCCATTAATTTTAATCCTAAAGGAGATTGAGGTGATAGAATAATTACATCCATGCCTTCTATATTTATTTTTCCTAATGCAACACTTAAAAATAAATAACCTTTATTGGTTTTGATTAAACTACCCTTTATTATTTGAGTCGATTTTACCGTGTAATCAATTTTTTCTAAAATTGTTTTTTGAGCTAATACTTCAGTCAATTGTTTACTGATTTTTTCCTGCTCTAATTGCATCATGGCACGGGCGGTTTCGTGTTTGTCGCCCGCAGAGCTTTTGCCATCACTTATGGCACCTTCGGCTAATTCTTGCAGGGTATTTTGTAAAGCTTGTATTTTAGTGTCTAGTAATTGAAGGCACGTAGCAAATACTTTCTCTTTAAACTGCATCAAAACCGAATTTAAGATTTTGCCAGTTTTTTGGTGTACGTAATTCCGTTAGCAGAAGAAATTTTCACTACATACATGCCTGTTGAAATACCTGATAAATCGAGTGATTGGATGATTTTATCTGCGCTATTATTTTGCGAAGATTTAGTTTGTGTACTAAAAACTATCCTACCCGAAACATCATACAAGTTAATAGTAAGTTGACAATCATTACTTCCGCATAGTATATTAATTGGATTAAGCGTTACTGATTTAATACCAACATTTCCTTTTAAAATTTGATCTGCCAAACAAAAATTTGGAATACCATATCCTAAAAGAGAATCGGGTGTAGCATATTGCGAAGCACTTTGTTTAATGGCATTGATAATTTGCATGTTTGTTTTACTTGGATTAGCCTGCCATAAACATGCCGCCATACCTGCCATAGTTGGCGACGCAAACGATGTGCCATTTGCAGCTGCTATATTATTGTTGGTGTAAGAAATATAAGCGCCAAATCCGTCGGCAGCCACATCGGGTTTTACACGCCCATCTGCCGAATTACCCACCGAACTAAAATAAGCATAAGCCCCGCTTGCATCTACTGCACCAACGGCCAATATACTATCAGCATCTGCCGGAACAGAAATTTTCTGCCACCCTACATTACCTTCATTACCAGCTGCAATACAGGCTATCATGCCCCTGCGTGCCGCCATGGTAGCCGAAACACTGGCAACTGATGTTCTTCCGTTTAAATCTGCCCAAGTATGATTTTGTGTAGCATCATCAAAAGTGGTATATCCTAAAGATGAATTTACTACATCTGCCCCTGCACTATCAGCATACTCAATAGCTGATACCCATTGATATTCTTCAATAATTTTTTCAGCGCTGTCAATTTCACTTCTCAATAAATAAAATTTTGCATACGGTGCCGTACCAATCATATGTCCGCTATAATTAGCTGCAATACAGGATAGAACTTCTGTTCCGTGCCCCCCTAATACCGAGTTGGTATAAATTAAACTATCGTCGGTAAAAAAATCATGCGCGGCAATTACCTGATGGTTATGCCAAAGGGTATCAAATACGGTTAAGTTAGGCGCCTGATAAAAACCTTCGTCAATAATAGCAATTTGCATACCCGTTCCGTCGTAGCCTTGGTTATGCAAGCATTGGCCGTTTAATAAATAAATTTGATCTTTACTTAATCCGTAATCAAACCTATCCGCTTGTGTGGCTTCTGTTCTTTTATCAGATGCTATACTTTCTGCAACAGGAATATTTTTTTTGGATGGATTTACTCTTGCCAGAGGCTTACTACTAAGCACAAACGGAAGCGCATTAATACTATTTAATTGAGATTGATTAGTAAGCCTTACCACCACCCCATTAAGCCAACGAGAACGGCACATAATTAAAGCACCTGTTTGGGCAACCTTATTAACGTATGCAGTATCAACCGGAATATCTTCTGTTGTAACAGCAATACCTTGGTTTGTTCTTCTGTTGATAGCACGTTGTGATAGAAACTGTTGTGGATTATTTATGTTATATGCCGAATTATTTTTATCAGTAAAGGCTACAAAATAGCGTGTATAAACGGTTTGAGCAGAAACCCTTGTGTGCAAAAGGCAATAAAAAGTAAATGCAAACGCTATGTATTTCAATTTTTTCATTGCTTTATTCTGTTCCGTAAGAATTTACCGTCATCACATAATAAACCCCACTGGCAATTACACCCGGATGCGCGTAGCCGCCAGCTTGAGAGTATTGATAATCTTCTACATGCTTGCAAATTAAACCAACACCTCGTGCATATTGCTCATAATAATTTTGATATGATATAGCCGAAGAATTTGGATTCTTTAAGGCGGCGGTTAAAGTTTTGCTAAATGAATTTCCATTAAGTGTTGCGGCTACATCAAAAGCTGTATATTGATAATCAACCTCTACGGTATCAGCATGCGCGGTGTAATTCCAAGTAACATTTAATTTAGCCGGAAAAGCCAATTTAGTATAGCGTACGTTTTCTTCTACTACCTCAACGTCCGTTGTTGTTTTGTTAGCAACCCACACATCTTGCAAAGTCCACGTCATGGCACTATATGGTATAGTTGCACTAAACATTTTCTTATAGCGAATTATTTTAACTGTTGGGCGATTTTGATTATCGGTAACAAGCGTATCCATTACCTCTTTTATTTGAAATTTAAAACGTGCCGTATCGCTTCCGCCGCCGCTTTGTCCAAGTTGATGATATACCACAGAATCTACATCATATACAATGTAACTTTTTATTTTAGCCGGATAATAATCATAGCCTAAGTCAGGCGGTGGAATTACTTTATCTTTTTTACAAGAAAAAAATAAAACGATAATGGCAAAAATGGAGTAGTATTGAAGTTTCATTCATGTAAAAATAATTAAAAAAACACTAACCTAAAACTTATTTAACTTTGTGTTAAATTAACCATGAACTCGCAAAAAAACATACTTGTTTTTATAGATTGGTATTTGCCTGCTTATAAGGCAGGTGGACCTGTAAAATCAATTGCTGCGCTGGTATTTCATCTTAAAGAAGAGTTTAATTTCTACATTATTACAAGCAATAAAGATCTTTTTTCTACCGAACCTCATCAGAATATTAAAAGCAATAATTGGAATCTTTTACCTAATGGCGAGCAAGTTTTTTATTTTTCTGACGATTACTTTTCTTTAAAAAATTTGCAAACTGTACTAAAAGAAATTAAATACGATTGCGTTTATTTAAACAGCTTTTTTTCTCAACGATTTACTCTTTATCCGTTGTGGTTAAAGCAAATAAATGTTATAAAAGCACCCGTTGTTCTTGCACCAAGAGGCATGCTGGGTAGCGGGGCTTTGTCTTTAAAATCTAAGAAAAAAAATATTTTTATTGGGTTGGCTAAAACGATTGGTTTATATAAAAACATTACATGGCACGCCACTTCTTTGCAAGAAGAAAATGAAATAAAAAACATTTTTGGAAATAAAGTAGCTATTCAAACCCTTTCAAATCTTATTTTATTTCCTACCAAAAGCCGCACTAATTATGGCAAAGAAACCAATCAATTAAAAATTTGTTTTGTATCGCGCATTGCCGAAAAGAAGAATTTATTGTTTGCTTTACAGGTATTGGAGACAATAAAAACAGGTCATATTGTGTTTGATATTTATGGTCCGCCGGAAAACGAAAATTATTTTAACACCTGCAAAGCATTGGCAGCAAAGCTACCGAGCAACATTAGTGTTTCTTTTAAAGGAGATTTGCAAGGCGATGAAGTAGAACAAACCTTAAAAAAATATCATGTATTTTTTCTACCAACCCTGAATGAAAATTTTGGGCATGCCATTGTAGAAGCCATGTTAAATGGCTGTTTACCCTTGTTAAGCGATGCAACACCTTGGCGCAATTTACAAGCGCAACATATTGGCTGGGACATATCATTAAACGAAAAAGAAAAATTTGTTGCCGCTATTAATGAAGCTTTGCAAATGAATGAAGTTATGTTCGAACAAAAATCTAAAGCTGTGCAGCAGTATGCCATTACCCATTGTATAGATATTTCGGCTACAGAGGCATACAAAAATTTGTTTGGTTTGCGTTAGAGATTAAACTCTCTATTTTTATTTTTTTAATTACTTCGCAGTATGCTAAAAAACCAAAATAAAAAACTAACCGACGAGCTAAATCGTCGGAACGCCCAAGATTACTTATAATTTCTAAGCACAATAACTTTCATGCGAATATCTTCTAAAGGCCTATCGTGACTATCGGTATTAACTTCCGTAATTTTATCTACTGCGCTCATGCCTTCTACAACCTCGCCAAAAACGGTATAATTACCATCTAAATGCGGTGTGCCACCTACTTTTTTATAGGCTTGTATTTGTTGTGAGGTAAACGTATAATGTGGAGTTAATAAGTAGATAGGGTTAATT
>CAIXZI010000343.1 GCA_903923915.1 uncultured Bacteroidota bacterium | reverse complement strand
TATTAATCTGATTATCATACATTCTTGCTCCGTAATCTTCCCACTCTAAACCACTTCCATCATTAAACTCCTGATGCTGTAACTCCTTTCCGTTGTATTTGTATTTATTCTCCAGCTTGCCAGCAGCTTTAGAAGATACCCCCGCCATTGTAAGCCCGAACGGATAATAACTAGTAGCATCAATTACTGGCGTTGAAGCTGTATTATCATCTGTAATTGTCATCCGTGTATTTCCTAAATGATCCTTTAAATAATAATCAAATAAATATCCCGAATTCGTAGTGTTAGTTCTAATTCTTCCTTCCTCTTGTCCAACAAATTGCAAAACATCATTTTGAAACACAATTCCACCAACATAAGTGGTTACAGTTGTTGTACTATTTGTGTTATCTACCGTTGTCTTTTGCAATTTACTTCCCCCTGCATCGTAAATTTAAGAAATTGTTCCTTTTCCAGTAATAGAAATCGTTTGAGGTAAATTTAAATAATTATAGGCAATACTGCTGATGCCCTTGTTCGCATCGCTTATTAAATTACCATTTGCGTCATAATTATAATCAGTTGAAGTTTTACTCCCAGCATTATATTTAAAATCGCCAAGTGTACTGGTGTTATCGTTTGCAGCATCTGCCACTTGTTGTAACTTATTACTTCCACTCTGGTATGAGTAACTTAATAAATCTATAGATACCGAACTAGTAGCTCCGGTCTTCAATCCCATCTGATTCATAGATAAGATATTCCCATTAGCATCATAATTCAGATTGCTCGTACTAAAATCTAATCCAGCATTTTTATTAAACGATGACCCAGTATATTGATTAAAATTTGCATTAGTCAACCTGTTTACTGCATCATAACTAAAATCATATTTGCGTATCTGTCCATCATGTACGCTCTTCCATATGGTTCCTGTGATATTCCCGTTGTATTGTAATGTATTTGCCCACGTGGAACTGCCAACAGTAGGACTTTTATCATATCCTAATTCAAAACCAAAATAGCTCCCCGCAACATAACTTGGTGGTGTTGTAAAAGTTTCTCCACTATTAGTAGCGCTATTCGCTGTTGATAAATCCCTTACATATGCTCTATTTATGCCCAATAGCCATCCTCTAATATTATATTCATACGCAAGTGTTTCTAAAGGATTCGAAGTATAGCTGCTACCACTTTTTGTATTGCCTAAATATTTTGTTTTCAACTGGCCAAGTACATCATATTGTAAAGCTGAAACAGTATTCGGTGCCGATAAAGTATTGCTATTTACCAAAGAATTTTGTACTTGCTTTGATGTATTTACCAACCTATTCAAATAGTCATAACTCATTTTGCTGACTGTTACAGTCGTTTGTGGGTTTGTTGTCCCAGCTTTTTGCTGACTTTGTACAACAGTGTAAGGTTGTCCGGTCCAAGTATACTCAGTCGTACTAACATCAATACCTCCAGTAATATTCTGGCTTTGGGTTTGTATCACTTTTCCTTTATCATCATAAATCTGCGAACTATATAAGTAGGTTGTTGGGGTATTATTATTCAAAACCTTCACCATCGTCCAGGTCACTGCACCTCTGGTAGTTATTGCACTATTTTGCGTAGGCATTTGTGGATAGGGAAAATTACTATTGCTTGTTGCTGTAAAATTACTATTCCAAGTACTGAGCATACTTCCCGATACACCACTTATTCCAGTATAATCATCATAATGGGTTATTGTTAATTGCTCAAATCCACTTGATGTACTTGGATAAGAAGTACTACTATATGCTGCTGTTAAATTTGTAGAAAAATCATTAGCAGATCCATTTAAAAGTCCCGTTTGAATTGGTCTATTTAAAATATCATATACTGTCACCATCCATTTATTCAAAGAACGCATATTAGCATCTTGAGTCATTACCAATCTATCCAGAGTATCATAAACCATATAAACTTCTACAGCGCCGGGTACTTTTTTCATAATCATTCTATTCCTTGCATCATAATCGTACCTAAAGCTTTGCTCCCCAAGTAAAGTCGCTGTTGCTGTAAATGACCATCCATTACCCGATAAAGTTGCTACCCCTGCCGGTTGAACAACACATCTCAAATTTCCTAAATCATCATAAATATAATAAGTGCACAACCACCCCGAATAGCCATTACCTGCTCCATTATCTGTAGCTGTTAATTGCACTTTTTTCAGAATTATTCTACCATCAAAGTCTTTAAACTCTATTACTTGATGCCCAGCCTCGTCTATGGTATTGCTTTTATTTAGTGTTCCTATCGGATACGCACCAGTCATTGTATAACTTCCAAAACTTCCAACTGAGCCACTATTAGTAACAGTAAACATTTTAACATCATCAGCAGCAGTATTAATCCAATACCCCGATGTTACTCCCCTGCTACCACCTACCCAATTATTACCGGGTGCCATCGATAACACCGGCCGATTAAGTGGAGATGCTTCAAAATTTATCTGAGTATGTGCATTTAATCCGGTTTCACCCTGGCCAGTTATAGGACTTGTACCATTATAAAAATTGGGTTGAGCAGTTATTGCATCTGTTTTAAAACTACCATCATTAGATGCAGCAGGATAAGATAAATAATTAATATTGTTACGGCCATAAGCATCGTACCCAATAAAATTTACTAAATCAACAATGTTGCCACTACTCGTTTCTAATGAACCTTGTCTAGTAACAGTTTGGATAGGCCTTCCTAAACCATCAATATATTGAGTTACTACTTTTGCATCACTTATCGCACTCGAAGCAAAAGTAGTTGTATTAGAATTAGGTGCAGTTGCTGTCCAAGTTCTTACATAATTCACTTGTGCTTGCAAATTTCTCCCAATAAACAAAAATAAAACTGCTACCGAAAAAACATAAATATTTTTCATAAATGGTTGGTTCATTATTGCTAATTTTCTTTAACCTCAACAGACTATCAGTCAAACTCATCCTTTTTAGCCTATTCAGTTTTATTTATAGTTTATAATTAACTTTAAATGGAATAATAAAAG
>CAIXZI010000342.1 GCA_903923915.1 uncultured Bacteroidota bacterium | reverse complement strand
ATACTTTTAAATTTATTTTCGGGATTATGTAATAGTTTACAAATAGCTAATGTATTGTTTAAATCAGCCTTGTAAGCAGCAGCCCCAATGCGTTGAAACATGGGTAGTTGCGTATATAAATAATCGAGGGTTTGTTTGTAGTTCATTCATTAAATTCTTTAAATTTTGTCTTTGCGAAGAGGAACGACGAAGCAATCGCTATAATTTTTTGAGATGGCCACACTTCGCTCGCAATAATATCTGCACAAAAATACTATAAATAAGGGCAATTAATTACGTAGTTTTGTGTTTAGAATGCGCAAATTTATTTGGATAGCCTGTATTGCTTTACTTTTTTTAGGAATATTTTTTTTGGCCGGAAAGAAAATGAAACAACGCTGGATTGTAGAAAAAACAATTAAATCTGAGCATTGGCAGCAGAGAAATCAAATCATTTCGGAAGCTAAAGCAAATAAATACAAGGTTATTTTTTTAGGAAACAGTCTTACCGAAATGTGGGATGTAAACTATTACTTTAACGATAGCACTCTTTTAAATGCGGGCATTACCGGCGATTTTAGCGAGGGTTTAACAAAGCGTTTAGACAATATCACCAAATTAAAACCCGAAAAACTTTTCATTGAAATTGGTATTAATGATATGATAGAAAAAATATCGTTAGATGAAATTTGTGATAACTACAGAGAAGTAATAAAAACCATTCAAACACAAAGCCCGCAAACTAAAATTTTTATACAAAGTAATTTACCCGTTATTATTAATCGCCCATCTTTTTTAACGGATGATAAAGATGTTAATAACAGGGTTCTACAACAAAACGAAAATTTAAAAAAAATAGCGAAGGAATTTAATCTTACTTATATAGATATACATTCAGTTTTTATAAAATATCCCAATCTACAAGATTTATTCATTCCTGATGGAATACACCTTACTCCTACAGCTTACAACCTTTGGAAAACAATATTAACACCCTATCTTTATACTAAGTGAGCTTTAAAGAAAACATACGTGTATTAGGTAAGTTAAATGCTACAAAGGTTTTTAATGCAGTTAAAGTTTTAGCATCGTACCATTACTCGCGTATTACTAAAAAAAATAAACATGCCGGCATGCCGCTTGCATTAAATTTTGAACCCACTACTAGCTGCAATCTTCGTTGCCCTGAGTGCCCAAGTGGATTACGTTCTTTCTCACGTCCAACAGGTATGCTGGAACAAAAATTCTTCCAAAAAACAATTGATGAATTGTATGAAAAACTCATTTATCTAACTTTTTATTTTCAGGGAGAGCCATACCTCAATCCTAGTTTTTTAGATATGGTAAAGTATGCTTCGCAAAAAAATATTTTTACGTTTACATCCACCAATGCGCATTATTTGAATGATGAAAATGCCAAGCGTACTATAGAATCCGGACTTGATAAATTAATCATTTCTATTGATGGTACTACACAAGAAGTGTATGAGCAATACCGTGTAGGTGGCAACTTAGATAAAGTAATTGAAGGCACTAAGAATATTTTAAAATGGAAAAAGCAATTAAAAAGCAAAACGCCTTATATTGTTTTTCAATTTTTAGTGGTTAAACCAAATGAACATCAAATAGAAGATGCCAAAAGATTAACCAAAGAGTTAGGAGTTGATGAAATAAAATTTAAAACCGCACAGGTTTATAATTACGAAAATGGTAACGAATTAATTCCTGATAATATTGAATATAGTCGCTATAAAAAAAATGCAAACGGAACTTATAGCATTAAAAACAAGCTACTAAATCAATGCTGGCGCATGTGGAGTGGTTGCGTAATAACCTGGGATGGCTTGGTGGTACCCTGCTGTTTTGATAAAGATGCTGAGCATCGTTTAGGAAATTTAAAAGAGGCTTCTTTAAAAACAATTTGGCATAGCGATAGTTACAATCAGTTTCGTTCGTCTATTTTACACTCGCGTAAAGAGATTGATATTTGTAAAAATTGTACCGAAGGAACTAAGGTTTGGGCCAGCGAAACAGCTTAAAAAGTCATTGCAGCTTTTTATTAAATCTTCTAAACACTCAGATGAGCTAATTGCGATGTCATGT
>CAIXZI010000341.1 GCA_903923915.1 uncultured Bacteroidota bacterium | reverse complement strand
TTAAAAGCACCTAAATTTAATTGGTTTTTGTTTACAATGTGTTATTTAATTGAAATTAATTTGTTAACGCATAGGAAGCTCCATTAACAATACCTCAGCATTTGAACTTGCTTTTACGGTAATTATTTCTGTATCCGTAATGCCTATTCCATCACGCTTTTCAAGGGTGTTGCCATTTACAATCACTTCCCCTTCAATCACAAAAATATAAACACCGTTATTTTTTAAATTTAATTTATGTGCTAATTCTTTGCCGGTATCTAAGTTTGTTAAGTAAAACCAAGCGTTTTGATGAATCCACAAACCGGCATCATTTTCATTAGGCGAAATTATTTGTTGCCAGTTGTTTTTTCTATCCGAAAAATTTAAAGAAATTTGTCCGTATCGGGGCGTTACATTTTGCTTATTTGGAAACACCCAAATTTGCAGTAGTTTACACTCTTTATCTTTGTTGTGATTTTTTTCACTATGCTGAATGCCAGTGCCGGCGCTCATTACCTGTATATCGCCTTGTTTTATAACCGAGGCATTGCCCATGCTATCTTTATGCTCCAAATCTCCCGAAAGGGGAATGGTAATAATTTCCATATTATCATGCGGATGCGTGGCAAAACCCATTCCTCCGGCAATTATATCATCATTTAAAACACGTAATACACCAAAGTGCATTCGATTGTCATCATGGTAATTTGCAAAGCTAAAAGTGTGATGTGCGTTTAACCAGCCGTGGTTGGCATGCCCGCGTGTATTGGCTTTATAAATAATGGTTTTTTCCATGGTTACTTAATTTATAACAAAGGTATATAATAAAAAAGCCGCTTCAATTGCTTGAAGCGGCTTTAGTTTTTGGTTAATTAATTACTCTATGATAATTTTCTTAACTGTTTTATTGTTGTTGCTATCCATAATAGTAGCATAATAAACACCTTTTGCTAAGTGGGTTAAATCGCAGCTTAAAACGCTATTTAAAACGTTGTTTTCTGATTTGGTATAAACCACCTGACCTAACATGTTTACTACAGTAAAGTTTAAGTTAGTTGCTTCTGGCAAAGTAACCGCAAAATTAAAGTAACCACTATTAGGGTTAGGAAACAAAGTAATATTGCTGCCTAAGTAATTAGCTTCTATTCCGGTTGTTGCAGGGCAAACAATAGGAATAATACCAAAACCTAAATTTAAACTAAATGCACTTGCATTATACCATGTTGAGGTAGTACCAGATTTGTACTGTACGCAACCTGTTGCAGCTGTAGTAACATTGCCTGTGTTAGAGAATACTACAACTGAGTCAGATGTTGTAGTAGTTGGCAATGATAATGTTAATGCAAATGTACTTGGAATGGTTACTGGAGTTGTAAACATTACAGGGTAAGCTTTCATATAACCTGTAAAGTTGTACAATTGATTTCCAGCATAATCAGGTCCGGTAGTATTAGCTGATGCAACAACAGAAGATAAACTTAAGGTTTGTGTAGCAGCTGCAGTAGTGTTAGGAACAATACCAGAGGAAGCAGTTGTAGTACCCGTCATTTTTAAAGTTAAAGCACTAGTTCCTTTTGTACCAATGTTGTTGGCTACATCCCTATAAAATAATATCATAGCACCTTTTACTAGTGTAACGTTTGTTGGAAAAGTGGATGAAGCATATGTTTCAGCAATTGCCTGAGAGGTTAATGAAGTAGTTCCTGATACAACTAAACCTGTACCAGAAAGGTATCCTTTTGTTACATTATAAACAGTTAACGTGTCAGCTGATACAATGTTTCCTAACGTATCGCATGAAGATGTTGTACAAGAAGAAACCGTTACTACATGAGATACTGTACTTGTATTTACAGTATTAGTAGCAGCCATCGTTACTGTATATGTATTAGCTGAGGTAAACGTAATTGTTGGATTTTGACTTGTAGCTGTGTTAATAGTTACACCAGTACTAGGCGTAACAGACCATGCCCAAGATGCTACAGGGCCACCGGTTGAAGCATCGGTAAAGGCAGCTGCTGCATTAGTACAAATGCTTGATGGATAAGTAAATGCACCTACAATAGTCGTATATGTAGTGGTAACACCGCTACACAAGTTAGCTGCCGAAGCTGTTAAGCCGGTACGGTAAGGAGAGTGAGCCATTGATGTTTGCATACGAATTGCTTGATCATTAGTAAACATATACATCGCAATATCATCTGTGTAATCCATAATATTCATAAACATATCTCCATTGGTGTTTGTTTGTCCGCCATATGTGCAAGTACCAGCTTGAGAAGGGTAAGTTGGTGTACCATAATAGCAACCCGGAGGGCTGTTTGTTTGTCCTTTTTCAGGAGGGGTATCATTACAATAATCAGTACCACCGCACTGACCGTTATCTCCCCATGGGTGACGTAAACCTAACCAGTGACCAGCTTCGTGGCAAATAGTGCGCCCGTATTTATACGTTGGATCATAAGTTCCTGCAGCATAAATATTTGCAGATCCACAAACTTTACTGTAAAACCAGCAACCATCCGTTGTAGTAGTTCCGTAAGGAGCAGAAAGACCAGTGTTTGTACTGCTTGGAGGAAAAGTTGAATAACCCAATAAACCAGGGCTATTTGTACTTGTCATATCTTCGTCAGTTAACCAAACGTTAAAGTATTTAGTTACATCCCAAACAGAACCTGGTTTAATTGTACCATCTATGTAAGATTGAAAATTAGCTGAAGTTAACGTAGCTGGATTTGTCCAAGTTTTAGTAACGTAGCTAATTCTGTCAATACCTGGCTCGGTTAAAGTAACGCCACTTGGGTTTTTAGTAGCCGGGCAAAAAGTAATACCGCAATTAGCAATAGCTATACGACCGGTACCATCTTTACTTGCAGCAGCAACGTTATTAGCGGCTAAAGCAGCATAAGCAGCAAAAGCACCTGCAGGATATGTGTTTGATTTGTAACCAGTTCCGCCGTAATCTTGGTTAAGAACTGTAATTTGAGAGTTAATTTGTGCTTGTGCTAAGTTAGGATAGGTTCCTACAGCCTGACCGCCATGGATAATGTGAAAAATAATTGGAATTGTATAGGTAGTAGCAGTTGTTCTGCCATTAGCCATATCTGAAGCCAGTTTAGTTTTATAAGCTTCTACATCTTTATTAAATGCAGCATCCCACTCAGCAGATGGGGCAGCTGTTCCGCAACGATTTTTTAAATGCACACCCTGACCAGAAGAAACGGCCTGATTTGCGTTTGTTGTAATAATATTCTTTTTTGTAGGCTTTCCTAAATTAGTAGAACCCTGAGCCATTACGCCTGCCGTAAGCAGACAAAAGGACGCTGTTGTTAATAATATTTTTTTCATCTGTTTTTAGTTAGTGGTTTGAATACTGCAATTGTATAAAAATGTTTATCTAAAAACAAATAATTTTTTAAAAAAGAGGTGAATTGGACTTTTTTTTAACACTAAAATCGACTAAATACTATTCACTATCGATTTACCAAAACAAAAAAGCCGTAGGAAATAAATCTTACGGCTTTTTTTATGAAGTAAATTAATTGAGATTGCTGCGTTTTGCTTGCAATGCAATTAATCTTTAATTATTTTTTTGTTGCGTTTGCGCCAATAAACTCACGGTTCATACGTGCAATATTCTCTAATGAAATTCCTTTAGGACATTCAATCTCACAAGCACCTGTAACGCTACACGCACCAAATCCTTCTTCATCCATTTGGTTAACCATGTTTAACACACGCGCTTCTTTTTCGATTTGTCCTTGTGGTAACAAAGCCAATTGAGAAACTTTTGCAGATACAAATAACATAGCTGATCCATTTTTGCAAGTAGCTACGCAAGCGCCGCAACCAATACAAGCTGCTGCATTGAAAGCATCATCTGCATCATCTTTATTAATTAAAATATTGTTGGCGTCTTTTGCATTACCTGTGTTTACAGATACAAATCCACCTGCTGCAATAACTCTATCAAAAGCAGAACGGTTAACCGCTAAATCTTTAACAACCGGAAATGCCGCACTGCGCCATGGTTCTACTACAATAGTATCGCCATCTTTAAAACTACGCATGTGTAACTGGCAAGTTGTAACACCTTTAACCGGTCCGTGCGGACGCCCATTGATGTACATACTGCACATACCACAAATACCTTCGCGGCAATCATGATCAAATGCAATAGGGTCTTTACCTTCTGTTATCAGTTGCTCGTTAAGCACATCAAACATTTCTAAAAAACTCATATCCGGCGAAATACCTTTTACCTGATATGTTTCTAAAGCGCCTTTAGCGTCTTTGTTTTTTTGTTTCCACACTTTCAGTGTGAGGTTCATATTTCCACTCATAGTATTATTTTTTATGTGTGATGTCACTCTGAGCTTGTCGAAGAGTTTGCGTAGGCTATACTTCGACAGGCTCAGTATGACGCCTACTAAGCGTAATTTCTTTGTGCTAATTTAATATTCTCAAATTTCAATTCTTCTTTATGCAATTCCCAGGCGTTGTTGCCTTTGTTTTCCCAAGCGGCAACGTATGCAAAGTTATCATCATCACGTAAAGCTTCACCATCTTTTGTTTGGTATTCTTCGCGGAAGTGACCACCACAACTTTCGTTACGGTTTAATGCATCCATACACATTAATTCGCCAAGCTCTAAGAAATCGGCAACACGGCCCGCCTTTTCCAATTCAGGATTAAACTCATTCGCTTCGCCTGTAACGCGTACATTTTTCCAGAACTCTTCACGCAATTTTTGTATTTCAGAAATAGCTTGTTTTAAACCTTCTGCATTACGTGCCATTCCACATTTTTCCCACATAATTTTTCCAAGTTGTTTATGGAAATAATCAACCGATTTTGTTCCTTTAATAGTCATCAGTTTATTGATGCGCTCTTGAACTTCTGCTTCTGCTTTTACAAACGCTTCATGATCGGTTGGAATAGCTTTGGTACGAATTTCTTCTGATAAATAATCTCCGATAGTATAAGGAATAACAAAGTAACCATCAGCCAAACCTTGCATTAAGGCAGATGCACCTAAACGGTTAGCTCCGTGGTCTGAGAAGTTAGCCTCGCCTAAAGCGTATAAGCCAGGAACAGTTGTTTGTAAATTATAATCAACCCAAAGGCCACCCATAGTATAGTGAACCGCAGGGTAAATACGCATTGGCACTTCGTAGGGATCTTCGCCGGTAATTTGCTTGTACATATCAAACAGGTTACCATATTTTTCTTTCACAACAGCTCTTCCTAATTCACGAATTTGCTCTTTGCTAGGATTGTGTAAATTTTGTTTGTTAGCTTCAATTTGTCCGTAGCGCATCATGTTAGCAGCAAAATCAAGATACACGGCTAATTTACTTGCACCAACACCAAAGCCTGCATCGCAACGTTCTTTAGCAGCACGAGAAGCTACATCGCGAGGAACCAAATTACCAAATGCAGGGTAACGACGCTCTAAATAATAATCTCTTTCTTCTTCAGGAATATCAGTTGGCTTGCGAGTATCGCCTGCTTTTTTAGGAACCCAGATACGTCCGTCGTTACGAAGAGATTCTGACATCAAAGTCAGTTTTGATTGATGATCTCCAGAAACAGGAATACAAGTTGGGTGAATTTGTGTGTAACAAGGATTACCAAAGAAAGCACCTTTTTTGTGCGCTTTCCAGGCTGCTGTTACATTGCTTCCCATGGCGTTGGTAGAAAGGTAAAATACGTTTCCGTATCCGCCTGAAGCAATTAAAACAGCGTGACCAAAATGACGCTCTAATTTACCGCTGATTAAATCACGAGCAATAATACCACGGCATTTGCCATCAATATTTACCACGTCTAACATTTCATGACGTGCATATAATTGCACAGCACCCATACCAACCTGACGTTGCAAGGCACTATAAGCTCCTAATAATAATTGTTGTCCGGTTTGTCCGGCTGCATAAAAAGTACGCTGAACCTGTGTTCCACCAAAAGAACGGTTACTTAATACTCCGCCGTATTCGCGGGCAAAAGGCACACCTTGTGCAACACACTGATCAATGATAGCACCCGATACTTCTGATAAACGATGTACGTTAGCTTCGCGAGCACGGTAATCGCCACCTTTAATAGTATCATAAAATAAACGATAAACACTATCGCCATCATTTTGATAATTTTTTGCCGCATTGATACCACCTTGCGCCGCAATACTGTGAGCACGACGAGGAGAATCTTGAAAGCAAAATACCTTTACTTTGTAGCCCATTTCGGCTAAAGAAGCAGCTGCAGAAGCACCTGCCAAGCCAGAGCCCACAATGATAACCTCTAAACTGCGTTTATTAGCCGGGTTAACCAAATGAACGGTAGAACGGTATTTAGTCCACTTTTGGTCTATTTCTCCCTGAGGAATTTTAGCGTCTAATTTTGGTGATGAAGCCATATTTTTAAAAAGTCAAAATTTATAATTAAAAATTTAAAAGTCTATTTGATTATTCCTAAATACATTGTGATAGGCATTGCAGCAAATAAAGTGCAAACAACAATTGAGAAAATTGCACCTGCTGTTTTTAACATAGGCGTGTATTTTTTATTGTTTAAACCTAAGGTTTGAAACGCCGACGGAAATCCGTGCAACAAGTGGTAGCAAAGCGAAATAACACCTACCATATAGATGGCTACAAAATATTCTTTAGAAAAAACAGCTTTCATGTTTTCGAAGGTGTTGTGTTCTTCTCCATTAAATACAGCTACTTTAGTAGGAATCCAGAAGTTAGCCCAATGCACTACAAAAAATATTAATAATAAAGAACCTAAAACGCCCATACTACGACTGTACCATTTACTGTTGGCAGCACCATTGTTTACTGCGTATGCAACCGGACGAGCCTTTTTATTATGCAGCGTTAAAATTAAAGCTTGTATCATGTGGGTGAAAATGCCGGCAAATAATACAATTTCCATTACACGTATAAAGAAGTTATGCGACATAAAATGCGCTCCTTCGTTAAAAAGCACGCCGCCATCGTTTACAAAAATGCAGGCGTTAAGCGATACGTGCACTACTAAAAAGGTTATCAGGAATAAACCCGTTATACCCATTACTAATTTTTTACCCAGACTTGCTTTAAGGAAATTTTCTTTACTCATTTGTTTTAGTTTTCTAATTTTTATATTCGTGTATTCGCTTCGCTCGGCTGCGCATAATTAAAATACATTTAACGGCTGCGAATTTACGCACCTAAAACCACACTATCAAACCAATCTTATAAACAGGGTAATTTATAATGTTTCTAAATAAAGCAAGTTAGGTAGCTTACATATGCTGCAAAATGTAATCGGCAGTTTTTAGAACGGCTTTTTTAGCTATTTCTGGGTTACTAAAAGGCTCGCCGGTTTGTTTGTTTATCCAATGAAGTGAAAATGTAATTTTAGTTTCATTATCAGAAATCTTTTCGGCTATGTTATCCACGTAACCGCTATAAATAGGGTGGTTTATAATTAAAAATTTTACGGTATAAGGCGCGTGCGTAATTTTTTCCGTTAAGATAGCCCTGCTTCCATCGGGCAAAGCAATATCCATATCTCTTATGACCAAATCGGCAGTTTTTTCTTTAATAATTACATTACTTACACCCGGTACAAAATTTTCGGGATGTTCTATTTTGTAAATAAAATGTTGCCAAACTTTTTCTATAGGCACTTTTATATTTGTTGTGTAGCTAACCATATGGTAAAGATATTGAATTGTTATAATTTGAGGCTTGGGTATATAATAAAAAGGGATTATTGCTGCATTTTATTCCAAACACCTAATACAATATTTGTGTGAAGATATAAGCCGGAATAAGGAGTGGAAGGCACTATATTATAAGATATTTGAAAGCCTGCACCAACACCATTATGGCTAAGCCAATTAAATTTAAATTCAACAGGGATTGAAACAAATTGTTTGTTTAAGTCAATCTCCTCATTATAAGAAGATGAAAGATGCGCTTTATAAATAGTTGTACTGGCAACGCCTGCCGAAAGTGAAATTAAAAAATGTTTAGTTCTCACACATTCGCCAAATAAAGCACCTGTATAATTTGATTTGTAAATTTTATCTCCTTCATATTTTTCACCGGTTAGTGGTGTGTAAACTGTTCTAACTCCAACTCTATCAAAGGTAATTAAATGACTTTTATAGGCTACTGAGCAACCAATTATACTGCCAAATCCTGAGTTGGTGTTGGTGCTGCTACTTTTCCTATTTGGCTTTTTAATATTAGGCTCTCCGCCAACGCCAAAACCGCCAAATAAGTAAAAAGCCCCTTTCGAAACCGTTTGTAAACTACTTGTATCTCTTGTTTTTTGATGCCAAGAGGCATAGTAATTATCATTCAAATGAGCATTTCTTATAGCGTCTTTTATATTCACATAATTTGACTTATACGTTGGTGTTTTGGGTGATAATACATCTGCCGTTTTGCAGTCTAACAAAGCTTCACCGTAATAACCCAACTTATATTTTGCGATTCCTCTATTGCTATAAGCATTTGCAATTTCTGCATTTTTAATATGTATTTCAATAGCTTTATCATAATCTTTAATGGCTTCTTTGTATTGATTTAGAGCCAGCTTATAATTGCCACGCTTATAATAAGCTTCCCAATTAGTGGAGTTTTCCTCAATGTGTATGGTTTGCTCTTTTATTTGAAGGGAATAGTTGCTTGTATCTGGACTTATAGTTTGTCCGAACAAATTAATGCTTAGTGTAGATAATATAAGGAATACTCGTTTCATGCTTAAAGCAAATATATCAAAAAACACCTTTAATTAAAATAGGCTATTAAATCTGTAATTTTTTACCTTTGAAACCGTCTAAACTCATGAAATGAATAAATCTCTTTTTAAAGTAGCCCTGTTTTTTTGCAGTCTTTTTAGCGGAATTCTTTTTGCACAAGAACCCAATCCAGTAAAATTTAAAATAGAATCTAAAAAGGTATCGGATACTGAGTACGATATTGTTTTTAACGCCACGATTGAAAAAACCTGGCATGTATATTCTATCACTCAAACAGCAGATGGTGGGCCAAACCCCACGGTAATTATTTTAAACAAATCTGCCGATTATGAATTAGTAGGCAAGTTAAAAGAAAGCACTCCCATACAAGAAATGGACAAAGTGTTTGATATGCAGGTAAAGTATTTTAATAACAAAGCCACATTTACCCAGCGCATTAAAGTAAAAACAGATAAAACATTTACGGTAACGGGTAAGTACGAATTTCAAACCTGTACCGATGAGAAATGTACGTTTCCTCCGGCTAAAAAGTTTTCTTTAACAATAGAGCAAGCTGCCCCTGCGGTTGAAAAAACAGCAGTAGATACATCCATAGAAACAACAAACATTCCTGTAAAAGATACTGTTAAAAAAGAGGTAGCTGCTGAGGTTAAAGCACCTGTTGTTGATACTAAAAAAACAGAAAGCGATCCTTGGTGGATGATACTTTTAAAAGGTCTTGGTTTTGGTTTAGCGGCTTTAATTACCCCATGTGTTTTCCCAATGATACCGATGAATGTAAGTTTCTTTTTAAAACGAAATAAAACACGTAGCGGCGCCATTAAAGAGGCTATGTTTTTTGTGCTAAGCATTATTGTTATTTACACGTCTTTGGGTTTATTTATAACCGCCGTGTTTGGCGAAACCGCTTTAAATACGCTGGCTTCGGGTGCGGCATTTAATATCTTCTTCTTTTTAATGTTGCTTGTATTTGGTGTTAGTTTTCTAGGAGCCTTTGAAATCGTATTACCAAACTCGTGGCTTAATAAAATAGATTCGCAAAGCGATAGGGGAGGTTTTATCGGTATCTTTTTTATGGCGGCGGCATTGTCTATCGTTTCGTTTTCGTGTACGGGTATTTTTATTGGCAGTTTACTTCCATTGGTTAGTAATTCTCCAACCGGACCACTATTTGGTTTCTTAGGTTTTGGAGCAGGTTTTGCTATTCCGTTTGGTTTGTTTGCCATTGTGCCAAGCCTTTTACAAAGCATGCCAAAATCAGGCGGATGGCTTAACACCGTTAAAGTTACGTTGGGATTATTAGAATTAGCGCTGGCTTTAAAATTTGCATCAAACGCAGATTTGGTTTATCAAGCTCACATCCTTAACCGCGAAGTGTTTCTTACTTTATGGATTGTGTTATTTGGCTTAACAGGCGCTTATTTAATGGGCTGGTTTAAATTAAGTCATGATACCGAAGCACCTTTTTTATCTATACCACGTTTATTTTTTGCCATACTTGCTTTTGGCTTTACCGTTTACATGGTGCCGGGTTTATGGGGCGCGCCTTTAAAATTACTAAGTGGTGTTATTCCTCCATCTACTTATGCCGAGTGGAAACCACAAACAGCAACAGTTGTTCAATCATCCAATCAAAATGCATCATCTGCTTTGGTAAGTAAAATGGTTGATGGTCCGGATGGATTAAAAGTGTTTGATAACGATTATGAAAGTGCGCTTGCTTATGCCAAAGAAGTGCATAAACCTTTAATGATAGATTTTACCGGACACGCCTGCGCTAACTGTCGTAAAATGGAAGACAACGTTTGGGTAGAACCTGAAATAAGAAACATCCTGGCAAATGATTTGGTCATTGTTTCTTTATTTGTAGATGATAGAAAAGAATTGCCTAAAGCTGAGCAAAAAGAAGTTGATTGGAGCGGCGATAAAGTAACCCTTGAAACCGAAGGAATGAAATGGGGTTTTATGCAATTAAGTAAATATAAAATGAGCTCGCAACCATATTACGTTATTATAAATGATGATGAAAGCTTATTAAGCAACAGCGGTATTGGTTACGATACCGGAAAAGATTTGCCTGTTTTTAAAACATGGTTAAGCAATTCTATATTAAAATACAAAGAGAAACATCACTAAAAACATGCTGGAAAAACCAAAAAGCGAGTGGACACAATTGCAAGAAACACTTGCCGAAAAATTTGGTATGGAACCCGATTTGCATGCAATCATCTTTTTAGTGGGTGTGCAAGAGCTTGGCATGGGTTACAAAAAATTTAAGAAAGACGAGAAAGTAAACATTATGCACATTGCTATTTGCACCTTGTTAGAGCCTTATGGCTACTATGAGTTTGAAGGACGCGATGCCGATGGATGGCCCCATTTTAAAACAAAAGAACAATTGCCTTTTTTAAAAGCTGCCGAACAAAACAATCTAATGATAAAAGCAGTGTTAGAATATTTTAAAAAGAATGAACTGATTTCATAATTTCATTCAGTAAATTTGGCATTACATGATTTCAATTGATAAAACCATATTATCCGACGAACTTTTTGAAGAAAAATTTGTTTGCGATTTAAATGCCTGCAAAGGTGAGTGCTGCATTAGCGGCGAAAGCGGCGCACCGCTTGATTTGGATGAACTTCCGATAATTGAAGGCATATTAGATAAAGTAAAGCCATACCTAAATAAAAAAGGTTTAAAAGCTATTGAAAAACATGGGCCTTATGTGTTGGATAGTGATGGCGATTATACCACAACCCTTGTTGGTAAAGAAAAAGAATGTGCTTTTGTTGTATTTGACGAAAACAATTGGGCAAAATGCGCTATAGAAATGGCTCAAAAAGATGGCGTGATAGATTGGCAAAAACCACTTTCTTGTCATTTGTACCCAATACGCATTACGCCGCATAAAACCTATGATGCGCTTAATTATCATCGTTGGAATATTTGCAAAGATGCATGCGCCTGTGGTTTAAAATTAAATGTACCTGTATATAAATTTTTGCAAACTCCGCTTACTCGTAAGTACGGAAAGGCCTGGTATAAAAAAGTAGAGAAAGCTTACAAAGAGTATTCTGAATCTAAAAAAGCATGAGCGTACGCGCCTTAATTTTAAAATCGACAGGAAATTTATACCGAGTTTGTACAGATGCCGGCGATATTGTTATGGCAAACCTTGCCGGAAAAATAAGACTTGAATTACGTAAAAGCACGAGTCCGGTTGTGGTGGGCGATTATGTAGATATTGAACAAAGTGGCGATAGTGCATTAATCACAAAAATATATCCACGCAAAAATTACATCATACGTAAATCGTTAAATCTTTCTAAGCAAACGCACATACTGGCCGCTAATATAGATCAGGCTTTTTTATTGGCTACATTGGTTTATCCACGTACATCAACCGGTTTTATAGATCGATTTTTAATTACTACCGAGGCATACCGAATTCCGGCAAAAATTATTTTTAATAAAAGCGATTTGCTGGATGATGAATTAAAAAAGCAGCAGCAGGAAGTAATGGATATGTACAAATCTATTGGTTACGATTGCATAGAAATTTCTGCTTTAAATAAAGAAGATGTTGCTGTTATAAGAGATTTATTAAGAGATAAATTAACCTTGCTTGCCGGACACAGCGGTGCGGGTAAATCAACTTTGGTAAATAACATACAGCCTAATTTACGTTTAAAAACGGGCGATCTTTCTGAAATACATTTAAAAGGAAAACACACTACCACATTTTCCGAACTTCATAAATTAGATGCCGGAGGTTATATCATCGATACACCAGGTATAAAAGAGTTGGGCTTGGTTGAAATGAAAAAAGAAGAAGTGGGACATTACTTTCCGGAGTTCCGCGCCTTGATGAACCAATGTAAATTTAATAACTGTACGCATACCAACGAGCCGCATTGCGCTGTTATCAAGGCTTTAGAAGAAGGTAAAATTTATACCGAAAGATACCACAACTATCTTGGTATTTTAAATAGCGATGAAACCAACTGGACTGTTTGGGGTAACAAGTAGAAGGCAGCACTTATTAATATCAAAAGAGCATAAGTCATCCTGAGCTTGTCGAAGGATATGGGTAGGCTTCGCACATGTTTACGAATTAGTTAATAATTACTAAAGTGGTATTCGTGATTTTCAATTCGACAAGCTCAACATGACCACACATTGTTATTCGAAGAAGTCTATTAAATAAAAAAGGATTTTCGTTTCAAACGCTTTTTCAGCGTTCGGCAAAACCAAAATAATGAGCTAGGCTCTAACGTAAACAAAATAACCATCATAAAACTACACCAGCGGTAAACCATAAAGAAATCTTTGCTGTAAATTTGCCTATGCAATTACCCGTTTCAGAAAACATACGCATTGCTTTTTCGTCTATACGCTCTAATGCCCTGCGTACCATACTTACCGCATTAATTATTGCCATTGGCATTTGGGCTTTGGTTGGCATATTAACCGCCATCGATGCTTTAAAGTTTTCTATCAGCAGCAATTTTGCCGGTATGGGCTCTAACACGTTTACCATCAGAAATCGAGGCATGAATGTGCGCATTGGTAACGATGGTAAAAAACCAAAAATATATACCAGTATAACGTATTACGAAGCTAAAGAGTTTAAAGAAAAATTTAAATTTCCGGCAGCGGTAAGTATTTCAACACTGGCAACTTTTACGGGTAAGCTTCAATACCTGTCAACCAAATCAAATCCTAATATACAGGTATTTGGTATCGATGATAATTATTTAACCACATCAGGTTATGAGTTGGCACAAGGCAGAAATTTTTCTTCTTTCGAAATTTTAAACGGTTCCTCATCTGTTATTATTGGTAGCGAAATATTGACCACCGTTTTAAAGACGGAAAAAAATCCTATCGGTAAAGAGATACGCATTGGTAGCGGTAAATATACCATTGTAGGCGTTTTAAAAAGTAAAGGTACGGGCATGGGTTTTGGGGGAGATAAAATTTGTTTATTGCCCATACAAAGTGCACGAACCAATTTCCCGAAACAAGATGCTACGTTTACCATAAATGTGTATGCGCCTACAACCTCTCTAATGGAAGGTGCTATTTCTGAAGCCATTGGTTTATTCCGTCAAATACGCAAAGTAAAAATTACCGACGATGCCAATTTCGAAATTACCAAATCAGATTCGTTGGCCAATATGCTGATAGATAATATTAAAAAAGTTACTATCGGTGCAACGCTTATTGGTATTATAACTTTATTGGGTGCAGCTATTGGTTTAATGAATATTATGCTGGTATCTGTTACAGAGCGCACGCGCGAAATTGGCATTCGTAAATCTTTGGGTGCAACAGCACAATTAATACGTAATCAGTTTTTAATGGAAGCCGTGGTTATTTGTTTAATTGGTGGTGCGCTGGGTATTATATTGGGCGTTGGCTTGGGCAACTTACTTTCTTTTCAATTAGGCATTGGTTTTTACATGCCCTGGAAATGGGTTATTGGCGCTTCTTTTTTATGTGTTTTTGTTGGTTTACTCTCGGGCTTTATACCTGCTAATCGTGCTGCCAAATTAGACCCTATTGAGAGTTTGAGGTACGAGTAAATTATGGGCGTTCCGCTGATTTAGCTCATTGTTTTAGATTTTTTTTTGGTTTCGCAGAATGCCGAAAAAGCATTTCAGCGGCGGGCTTTACGTTACAATTTTTGTTGACTGCAACAAAAGATTTTCACTACAATCCCTAACGCAAATTATACCGCCACAGCAGCTTTAATATGTGGGTGAGGATCATAACCCTCTAAAGTAAAATCTTCAAAAGTAAAATCGAAAATATTTTTTATAGCAGGGTTAATTTTCATGGTAGGTAGTTTTCTGCATTCGCGAGTTAGTTGCAATTTAGCTTGCTCTATATGATTAGAATATAAATGTGCATCGCCAAGGGTGTGTACAAAATCGCCTACTTGTAAATTGCAAGCTTGTGCAACCATCATAGTTAGCAAAGCATACGAAGCAATGTTAAACGGAACTCCTAAAAATATATCGGCACTGCGTTGGTATAACTGGCAGCTTAATTTTCCATCAGCTATATAAAACTGAAAGAAAGCATGACAAGGCGGTAATTTCATTTTATCAATTTCGCCTACATTCCATGCACTTACAATTAAACGGCGCGAGTCAGGATTTTTTTTAATCATATCAACTACCTGCGTTATCTGGTCTATGTGTCTGCCATCGGGTGTTGGCCAATTGCGCCATTGCGAGCCATACACAGGCCCAAGGTTACCTTCGGCATCTGCCCAATCATCCCAAATGCTAACGCCATTATCTTTGAGATATTTAATATTCGTGTCGCCCTGCAAAAACCACAGCAACTCGTGGATGATCGAT
>CAIXZI010000340.1 GCA_903923915.1 uncultured Bacteroidota bacterium | reverse complement strand
GTACACCTATAGAAATGTTACCTATGACTGAAAGCCTTGCTGCTATTAAGCCTCCGTACGAACCAAAATCAGAAAGTGCATTATTGACTTTTAATATTCCGTTTGAAAAAAACAAATCAGAGTTTAAACAAGAAGATGTAAAACCTTTTGTAGATGCCATGCACGAACCTGATTTTAATATTGATGGATTGTATATTTATGCATATTCTTCTATTGAAGGAGATTCTGTTACAAACTCAAAACTACAACGCAAACGTGCCGAAAGCGTTACCAAAGTGCTTGAGCAAATGCAGCATAATAAAATATCGCCCATTATTGTTACTAATGATTCGTGGGGATTATTTCAATTAGAGATGGAAGATGGTAAATATGATTACCTAACTAAATTAAGCAAGCACGAAGCAATCAATAAAATAAATCATACAAAAGGCTTGGCAGAAGAATTAGAGCCTAACTTGGCTAAAGAGCGTTTTGCCCAGGTGGTGATGGATGTTACCTATGACATTAGCGGAGCCAAAGAAGAAAAGTTTTGTGTGGTACAATTTAATCGTACTGCAAAAGCCGGAAACACCAAACAGGCTTATAGAATAATGGATTATATCAGCCAAAAAATAAAAGAAAAAAAATATGATAAAGCAAGTTTAGATAAATTAGAAATTCCGAATGATGCCAAAGCAATAGGTTTGCGCATGAATAAAGTTTATTACAACTATATTTTAAATCATAAAGTGGTAAGTGATGAAGATTATAAAACCATACAAGAACTTCAAAAAATGGATGGCACAAATAACACCATTAATTACAACGCACTTTTTTGCAAAATGCAAGTAGATAGCACCCTTGGGGATAAAAGTAGTCAAGCAGATATGCAAAATAAAATTGATGCGCTTTATAAATCAGATATTCCAAAAAAATTGGTGGATGGTTTAAATATAGAATGGCAATTTAAAATTATGGATGCTATTGATTCTGTGCCGGGTGCTGAAGAACAACGACAAGCCTGCATTGATAAAATCAAATCGTTCTATAATTTTAAAGAAGGCAATAAACAAAATTCGCTTAAACTGGCTTATGCTTTTGCACGTGGAAAGGATTATAAATTTGCATCCGATTTTTTAGAACCTTATTTAAATACCGGCGATGTAAAAGTGCTGTATGCCTATGTAGCTATAGCATCGCACGTACCCGAAAAGTTTTTCTCGCATAAATTTTCGTATGCGTTGAGTGAGATTAAAAAGAAAGACCCCACTAAATATTGTAAACTTTTTGGCGATCCTTTTTTGAGTTTTCAAATAATGGATAACCCTGATATTAAAAAGGTTTACAAAGAATCTAATTGCGGACAATAATAACTAAACTTGCAAAATAAAATAAGACCACATGGATAACAAAAATTATAAATTCGGAACAAAAGCTATACACGCGGGCGCAGAACCGGACCCAACCACAGGTGCTATAATGACACCTATTTATCAAACCTCTACGTATGTACAAGAAAGTCCGGGAGTAAATAAAGGCTACGGTTATGCGCGCGGTAAAAATCCAACCCGCGAAGCGTTACAAAAAAATATTGCAGCTTTAGAAAACGGCAAACATTGTGTTTGTTTTTCAAGCGGAATGGGCGCTACAGATGCGGTTATGAAATTACTTCGTCCGGGTGATGAAGTTATTACAGGAGATGATTTATACGGAGGTTCGTACCGAATGTTTACCAAAATATTTGCGAATTATGGTATTAAATTTCATTTTATAAACTTAACAGATGCATCAAATATTTCTAAATATGTAAATGCAAATACTAAACTGATTTGGATTGAAACACCTACCAATCCTACGATGCAAATTGTAGATATTGAAGCGTGTTCTG
>CAIXZI010000339.1 GCA_903923915.1 uncultured Bacteroidota bacterium | reverse complement strand
GTAATTTATCAGGCACAAACACCGGTGACCAAACAATCACACTAACAGGTGGTGTAACAGGTATTATTCTTGCAGATTCTACGCTTGATATTACTGTGCATGATACGTATTTCGTTGTAGCTCACTTCCATATTGTAATGGGGTTATCTGCTATCTTTGGTATGTTTGCCGGTGTTTATCATTGGTTCCCTAAAATGTTCCTTCGTACGATGAATAAGAAATTAGGATACCTGCATTTTTGGGTAACTTTTTTAGGTGCTTACGGCGTATTTTTTCCAATGCACTTTTTAGGAATGAGCGGTGTTCCTCGTCGTTACTACACAAATAGCAACTTCCCATTATTTGATAATTTAATGGATATTAACCAATTTGTTACTATGTGTGCAATTTTTGCAGCACTTGGTCAGGTTATTTTCTTAATTAACTTCTTCTACAGTATTTTCCGCGGAGAAAAATCATCTCAAAATCCTTGGAATTCAAATACTCTAGAGTGGACTACACCAATGGCACACGTACACGGCAACTGGCCAGGTGCTTTGCCTGAAGTACACCGTTGGCCTTACGATTACAGTAAGCCAGGGCAAGCTCATGATTTTGTTCCGCAAACAGTTGCTCTTGCCGATGGCGAGCATGATGGTGGAGAACACTAACAGATTGAAATAAATAAATATTAAATCCTCTGCTTAGCAGGGGATTTTTTCTATACTAATAATTGTAATATGACATTTAAACAACGCTTAAAGTTTTATTTAGTTGGCTTTGGTATGGGCTTGCTTGTGCTATCTATCGTATTAAATAAAAGAGGCTGCAAAGGTATTGGTACACAAAAAATGGAAGAGTTAACCTTTCAGAAATGGGAGATAAACAATGCCATGCGTTGTAAATTACAATGCGCCGGTTTTGCCAGCGATAGTTTGTTTTTAAAAGACGTAAAAACCTGTAAAGTAAATTATAGTGCCGATGCTACCAATGCAAGCTTAAAACCATACGGAAATTACGTATTAGAGTCTTCTGATAAAAGCGTAGCAACTTATACTTTACTGGTTGCCGATTGCGATAGCATCACCAAAATATTAGATGTGGTAACAAAAAATAAATGCGCTTGTAATTAGTTAAAACTGGTTTGCGTTAGGGATTGCAACGTAAATCCTTTTAAGTAATCTTAAAAGATTGAAGTGAAAAGCCCGGCGCTTGTAACCAAGCGAAACGCCCCAATTAAATAACCTTAAAATTTCTATACTCGCCAACACGCCAGCCGCTAAGGCTTTCAACGCGCATAAGTAGTTTATCTTTTGCAGATAAATTTATTTTAGAAGTATCAAATGTAAAATGCCAATTTTGTTGCTGTATGCGTTTTTGCATTAAGCTTGGGTGCGTTTGTTTAAATTCAACCAAACTGTCTATTGTTTTATAATCAAATTCATCTGCAGCACTGGTCATTTTTTGCACCTGCGCATCATCATGCCACATTTTATGAAAACTTTTTTGTTTTTCTTGCTGTGCTTTTGGTGGCTTTACCCAGCCGTAATGAAAGATAGAGGCATCAATTTGTTTTACACGCAACTTCTCATCATTTTTTCTAAAGCCTTGTGCATCTCTATATGAACGTATTTGTTTGTCGTTACGAATTACACGCACTTCGCGTTTATACCAACGACGAGAATTGCCAATATAATCATAACTGCCGTAAAAGTGCGTGTAATTAAATAAAAGCCCTTCTACCTGTAGGTTGTGTTTATGAGCCTCCATGGCGGAACGCACGGCATCTAAATATTTTTCGTGCAACACTTCGTCGGCTTGTATGTAAAATGCCCAATGACTATTAGCACTTACCGCATCAAATGCACGATTGGTTTCTACGGCTAAAAGTTTACCGCCTTCGCGCAGGGTATCATCCCAATTATGTTGTATGATTTTTATTTTTGGAGAGTTAATTGCTTGTATGAGTTCCAATGTCCCATCATCGCACACGCCAATGTTTACAATAAATTCATCGCATAAAGGAAGTATGGATGTAATGGCTTCTACAACCGGGTAATCAAACTTAACGGCATTTTTTACAATGGTAAAACCCGATACCTTCATCATTAAAAATTATAAACGCCTGTATAATTATGCGGAGATATTTTTTTAAGCTCTTGCTTTACAACATCAGTAATGGCAAGGGTTTCAATAAAAGCATGAATTTCTTTTTGTGTGATAGTTGTATTTGTACGCGTTAATTCTTTTAAGGCTTCGTAAGGTTTTGGATAGGCTTCTCTACGCAAAACGGTTTGTATAGCTTCGGCAACAACAACCCAATTTTTTTCTAAATCGGCGTGTAAAGCTTTTTCGTTTAAAATGATTTTATTCAATCCTTTTAAGATTGATTGATAAGCGATGTAGCTATGTGCAATAGGTACACCAATATTTCTTAGCACTGTGCTATCAGTTAAATCTCTCTGAAGTCTTGATACAGGCAGTTTTGCAGACAAGTGTTCGAACAAAGCATTTGCCATGCCTAAGTTACCTTCGGCATTTTCAAAATCAATTGGGTTTACTTTATGTGGCATAGCCGACGAACCAATTTCGCCTTCTTTAATTTTTTGCTTGAAATATTCCATAGAAATATATGTCCATACATCTCTTGAAAAATCTATTAAAATAGTATTGATACGTTTTACATTATCAAACCAAGAGGCCAGAAAATCGTAATGCTCTATTTGTGTTGT
>CAIXZI010000338.1 GCA_903923915.1 uncultured Bacteroidota bacterium | reverse complement strand
TCTTAAACCCCTTCAAGCAAACACCGTTAATAAAACAAATACAATTACAACAAATACTGTTGTTACTGTTGCAAAACCTAAAGAAGAAGATACCGAGCATCCAATAGAAATTGTAAATAAACCCAAGAAAAATAAATATACTGTTGGTTTGTTTTTACCTTTTCATTTTGAAGAATCGGATATTTTAAATATTGACGAGCTTGTTATGAATAAGCAAGATTTTCCTACATCGCAGCAATTGGCTATAGATATTTACGAAGGCTTAAAGCAAGCAGCAGATTCATTAAAAACAGCTGATTTTTCTATCGACTTTAAACTATACGACTCAGGCGATAATGATTCTTTAGCTACCATAAAATTAACCAAAACAGATGAATTTAAAAATATAGATTTAATAATAGGACCACTTTATAATTCTCCTTTCAAAATAATTTCTACCGAAGCAAAAAAATTGCAAATACCATGCGTATCTCCATTAACACAGCAAAATAAAGTTTTATTTGATAATGTGTTTACCAGTAAAATAATTCCTTCCAATAATACATTATTGCAAGGTTTGGCAGATTATTGTGTAGATTCTCTTAGTAAACAAAACATTGTTTTATTAAATAATGGAAGCGTAAAAGACATACAAACTATTAAATCATTTAAAACGTATTATAATCAAAAAGCAAAAGATACTTTAATTGAAGTGCGCGGAATTGCAGCTGCCAAAGCAGCTTATAAAGCAGATAAAATAAATTACTACGTAGTGCTTACTGAAAACGAAGCTTTCATTTCTGATTTTCTAACACAACTAAATATGTTTTTAGATAAGAAACAAAACATACGTGTTATTGGTTTACGTAAATGGACGAGTTTTGATAATTTAGATTTAGAATACTTTAACAACTTTAGTTTTACCTACGCAGCACCTTATTTTGTTGATGAAAATAATCTATTAACTCAAAAATTAAATACAGCATACACACAAAAATACGGCACAAATGCAGAAGATTATTATTACCTGGCTGCCGATGCAGGCTTGTATTATTTTAATTTATTAAAACAAATGGGGCCTGCATTTAGTGTGGTATTAGATGATGTACCAAAAAAAGGTACCAGCATCAATTTTAATTTCACGCATCCAAATAACGCTACAGGATTTGAAAATCAATCAGTCCAAATAATTCGTTATACTGATTATACATTGAAAAAAGTAAACTAATGCCAAACAGAGAAGAGATAGCTAAATGGCTTCAAAATTTACAAAACCATATTTGCAGTGAACTTGAAAAAGCTGATAGCACAAGTAAATTTACTATTGAAGAATGGCAACGCCCCGAAGGTGGTGGTGGCATTAGCAGGGTTATTCAAAACGGAACTGTTATTGAAAAAGGAGGTGTAAATTTTTCTGCCGTTCATGGCGAAGCTCCTTCCTTTTTATTTAATGAGAAAGAACATTCACCAACTCTCTCCCCTTCGGGGAGAGCCGGAGAGGGGTCTTTCTATGCCACAGGAGTTTCTATTGTAATCCATCCTAAAAGCCCTATGGTTCCTATTATTCACATGAATATCCGTTATTTTGAAATGAGTAATGGCGTACATTGGTTAGGAGGAGGAATAGATTTAACACCACATTATATAAATGAAAACGATGCGAAATTTTTCCATCAATCATTAAAAAATGTGTGCGACAAACACAATCCGAATTATTATACCGAATATAAAAAGTGGGCTGATGATTATTTCTTTATTAAACACCGCAATGAAACACGTGGAATTGGCGGCATTTTCTTTGATAGATTAAATCAATCAGCAGAAATGAGCTTTGAAAAAAATCTTGCTTTCTGGAAAGATATAGGCTCTGCCTTTGCTCCTATTTATGTTGAATTAATGAACAGGAATAAAAACAGTTCTTATTCAGATAAAGAAACACAATGGCAATTAATTCGTCGTAGTCGTTATGTCGAGTTTAATTTAGTATACGATAAAGGCACTAAGTTTGGTTTAGAAACCAACGGACGAATAGAATCGATTTTAATGAGCTTGCCGCCACTTGCAGCATGGCATTACAACTATAAAACT
>CAIXZI010000337.1 GCA_903923915.1 uncultured Bacteroidota bacterium | reverse complement strand
ATTAGTATTTGCACATGGCGCAGGTGCTATCGGTAATCGCACCATTGGTTCATCTGCATTGGGAGGTATGCTTTTCGGGACAATTTTTGGCGTAATTATCGTTCCAGGTTTGTATTACATTTTTGGTAGTATGGCCGAAGGCAGAAAAATGATAAAAAACGAAGAAGAAGGTTCTTTAACAGAAGGATTTGTTCACACAATAGATTCTTTTCCACAAACAACAGAAAGTGATAATCATGCATAAAAATAAAATATTTATATATGTAGTAATAGCCTGTATGTCTTTGATGTACACTGCTTGTAAATTACCGGCATCTCTAACCCAAAGAAAAGAGAATAAAACAGTTCCGGCCGGTTATAGCGGTTCGCAGGATAGCATCAATACAGCAAAAACAAAATGGAAAGATTTTTTTACCGATCCAAATCTTGTTGCATTAATTGATACTGCGTTAAAAAATAACCAGGAATTAAACATTGTTTTACAGGAAATTAATATTGCTAAAAACGAAGTGCGCGGCCGAAGAGGAGCTTACTTGCCATACGTTGGCATTGGAGCCGGAGCCGGTTTTGACAAATCTGCGACATATAGCAGAGATGGCGCTGTTGATGCTAACCTGCCTATTAAACCCGGACAACAAATACCTGAAATTTTACCCAATTATGGTATTGGTATTAACGCATCGTGGGAGATTGATATTTGGAAAAAACTACATAATGCTAAAAATGCCGCTGTAGCCAAATATCTATCCAGTATTGAAGGTAAAAATTTTATGGTTACTCAATTGATTTCTGAAATAGCCAATTCATATTACGAATTAATGGCTTTAGACAATCAGTTAGAAATATTAGAAGCCAATATTAAAGTGCAGCAAAATGCCTTGGAAATGGTAAAGCTTGAAAAAATATCTGCCCGCGTTACGGAGTTAGCTGTGCGTAAATTTGAAGCCGAAGTATTAAAAAATCAAAGTCGCCAGTTTTACATTTCGCAGCAAATAATAGAAACAGAAAATAGAATTAATTTTTTAGTAGGAAGATTTTCACAGCCTGTTACAAGAAATTCTACTGCTTTTATAAGTTTAGTACCCGATGTTATTCATGCAGGTATTCCTTCACAGGTTTTATCAAACCGACCAGATGTAAGACAAGCCGAACAAGCGTTAACAGCCTCTAAATTAGATGTAAAAGTTGCTAAAGCTCAATTTTATCCATCCTTAATGCTTACCGCCGGAATAGGTTATGCCTCATTTGATCCAAAATATCTAATAAAAACACCCACATCCTTACTCTATTCTTTAGCCGGCGATTTAATGGCACCGTTAATTAACAGAAGTGCTATAAAAGCAAATTATTATTCAGCTAACTCAAAGCAAATACAGGCTGTTTATAATTACGAACAAACCATTTTAAAAGCGCATATTGAAGTTGTAAATCAACTATCAAACATTAGTAACCTTGCAAAAAGTTACGATTTAAAAACAAAACAAGTAGAAGCGCTAACCCAATCTACAGCTATTTCTATAAGTCTTTTTAGATCGGCCAGAGCAGATTACATGGAGGTGCTATTAACCCAGCGTGATGCTTTAGAATCAAAATTTGAATTGATTGAAACCAAAAAACAACAAATGAATGCCAATGTTAATATTTATAGGGCATTAGGTGGTGGATGGAGGTAATGAAATTAGTTTTGGTTGATAAACTATAGCTTAATACTCAACACTAATTTAACGGCTAAATTATCGGTAACTTTTGGATTTTCATACGCGCCATATCTATAAAAAGCGCCTACACCAAGGGTTGTATAGTTTATTTTAAGAATATGTAAAAGGCGGAATCCGCTTTCAAAATAACCTTTCTCCAAACTTTTTACCGATACATTATAGATGTTTTCGGGATGATTAATAGTGCCTATGCCCATATTATGCACCAATTCAATTTCAGGATTAAATTTTTTGCGGGGTTTTAAAAACCGGCCAATGTTATGATTAAAAAATAAAGCCGCAAATTGATCCGATGCAAATTTATTCAAGCCCATTGTTTCAAAACTATTAATAGCCGATACGTTAAAGCCTCCATAATTAGAACCCCTCATATTGTATAACATCGTATAAGGTAAATTGCCTATTATTTTACCTGCAACCACTTGCACATAAGCAGTACCAATGGTTTTAAAGTGTTTTTGGGCATCCATTTTTACATCAAATTTCCAATAATCAAAATTACCTGCTTGGTTAAAAAAAGGTTGGTTAAACCCTTTTGTTATGTTGGCATAAAACACCGGATAATCACTTCCTAAAGAAAGTTTATTATTCATGGTTTGAATAAATTTTTCTTTATACAAATATTTAAACTGCACACCTATTTCATTAAAATTAAAGGTATCTCTTGTAATAGTTGTTCCATCGTTTGCGGTATATTTATAAAGTGTGTTGCCGTATCGTTGCTGGTGGTTTACAAAAATATTTGTTCTTAAATATTTTAATGCTCTAAAGCTAAATCCAGCCTGGTATTTTTCAAGATGATCAAATTTAGAAACATACACATCTCTATATATTTCTGAAGAAAGAATGGAGCGTGTATTTTCAAAAAAATTGGTTCCAGCCAATTCAACTAAATCTTTTTGATAAAGCGCATTAAAAGTAAGCTCTTTTTTTCTCCATATAAAAACAGATGCGTCTCCGCCATATTTCCAGGCCTTGTCTTTAAAGCCGTATCCGGCATAGCCTCCAATGGTAAATGCTTTACTTAATTTATTGTTTGTGTGCAAGCCAAGCCCTAATCGAGTACCTTCATAATTATTAAATTTTAAAATTTTATCCAAGTTTAAATCAATAAATTTTATGGCAACTTTATTGGTTAAAACAGCTTCTAAAAGCTTAAACTTTTTTTCATAATTATTTTCTTTGCCAATACTGTCTATAGTGTGATAGGTCTTTCTATCCTTTGCATTTAAGGTATCTGTGCGGTACTGATTCCAAAAGGTTTCATCTTGTTTATCTGCATGCTTACCCATCTCAACTTCAACTTCGCTAAAGATTTTCTTTTTCAATTCGGGGTTTAAAACAATATCCTTTATATAGGTTCTGCTAACCGATTTTAAATTTGCTTTTTTAGTAGAATCTTTATTGCTCGCTACGGCGTTATTCCAAATCCAATCGGTATTTAACTGCACCGGAAACCATTGTTTTCCCTCGATAAACTCATACTGTTGCTGTATTTTAATGCTAATAGTTTTGTTTTTTCTATAAGGTTCTGCAATTACGTTTTGTATGGCGTAGGTATTTGTATTGATATATAAAACGCCTTTCATGGCATCAAAATTTTTATCTTTTTTTGGCTCAAAAGAAATCACAAAAACAGTATCCTTACCATTATACAAGGTGTCTTCTAACAGAAAAAAATATTTGCGCGTGCTTCCTTCGCTTAAAGGATTCAGGTATTTTTCATCTAAAACAGTAATAAAATCATCATAAAAACTAAACGATTGCAATTGTGTTGCCAACAGTGCGAAAGGCGAATTTTTTAAGCCCGAAACCCTGGATGCTAAAACGGTTTCATGGTTTTTATCAGGTTTTAAAAACTCACGTTTCGTAACAGATTCTATCAAAAATAAATGTTGATTTTTAAAAAATTTATCGGCGGCAGAAAGTGATGTGTCTGTTGTAGAAACACTGTCAATACTAGCTTTTATATCAGCTGTAACAAAAAACTTAGTGTAACTTGTATAGGTAAACGAGTGCATTTTTTCGGGATTATTTATTGGGCGATTTTTAGTTGCCTTTTTAATAATACGATGCGCTGGATTTTCTTTTGCCAGTACACTAATTTCCTGCAATGAAAATGCTTGTGGTTTCAGTTTGATGATAATTTTACCAGATTCGTGAAACGAGCTTACAGAAAGAGTTTGCATTATATATCCTAAATACGAAATTTCTATTTCCGCATTTTGAGCGCCTGAAATATCTAAGCTGAATTTGCCGTCAATATCAGTAAGTACACCCGTTTGCGTGTTTTTTATAAGCAAACTAACAAAGGGTAAATTTTGGTTTGAATTTGCATCTACAACTCTCCCTTGAATAGTTTGAGCCTTTGCTGCAAAAGCAAAAAACAGAAATAAAAAGTATGCAATTATCTTTTTCAAAGCAGTTGTAAAAGACGCTAAAATAGGGATAGTGGCATAAAAAATGTCACAAAAATTATTCGTATTATTGTAGTTATTATTTACTATGAGTAAAATAGCTTTAATTACAGGAATTACAGGACAAGATGGGGCTTACTTGGCTGAACTTTTATTAGCAAAGGGATATATAGTGCATGGTGTAAAACGCCGCAGCTCTATGTTTAACACGGCTCGTATAGATCATTTGTATCAAGATTATCATGAAAAAGGGGTGAAATTCTTTTTGCATCATGGCGATTTAACAGATTCTACCAATCTTATTCGCTTGGTAAGCGATATTAAACCGGATGAAATTTACAACCTGGCAGCGCAATCGCACGTAAAAGTTAGTTTTGAAACACCTGAATATACTGCCAATGCAGATGCTATTGGTACACTTCGCTTATTGGAAGCTATTCGTATTGCAGGCTTGGAAAAGAAAACACGTTTTTACCAGGCTTCTACCAGCGAAATGTATGGCTTGGTACAAGAAATTCCTCAAACAGAAACAACACCTTTTTATCCGCGTAGTCCGTATGGGGTTGCTAAATTGTATGCTTTTTGGATCACCAAAAATTACCGAGAATCTTATGGCATGTTTGCTTCAAACGGCATTTTATTTAATCATGAAAGTCCGTTACGAGGCGAAACATTTGTTACACGTAAAATTACACGCGCTGTTGCAAAAATTAGTTTGGGCTTACAAAAAAATCTATTTATAGGAAATCTTGATTCAGAGCGCGATTGGGGGCATGCAAAAGATTATGTAGAAGGTATGTGGCGCATCTTGCAACACAGCGAAGCCGATGATTTTGTATTAGCTACAAATAAAAAAATATCTGTACGTTCTTTTATAGAAATGTCTTTTGCAGAAACTGGTGTTGCTATTGAGTGGAAGGGAAACGGTGTTGATGAAAAAGGGATAGATAAAAAAACAGGTGCTATTTTAGTTGAAGTTGATGAGCGTTATTTTCGTCCGGCTGAAGTTGAATTACTTATTGGCGATTATAGCAAAGCTAAAGCCAAATTAGGTTGGGAACCTAAACATACGGTACAACAACTTTGTAAAGAGATGGTTGCGGCTGATGTTGAATTATTTAGGCGCGACAAACTTTTATCAGAACACGGGCATTCTATTCTTAATCAGAACGAGTAAGCATGGAGTTTTCTTCAAAAATATATATTGCAGGACACAGAGGTATGGTGGGTAGTGCACTTATGCGAAACTTAAAAGCAAAAGGGTTTACCAATATAATTTACAGAACTCGTCAGGAACTTAATTTATGTATTCAAAAAGATGTTGATTCTTTTTTTGAAGAAGAAAAACCTGAATATGTTTTTTTAGCTGCTGCTAAAGTGGGTGGTATTCAGGCAAATACTACGTATCGTGCTGATTTTATTTACGAAAATTTAATGGTGCAGAATAACATCATTCATGCAGCCTATAAAAACAAGGTAAAAAAATTAATGTTTTTGGGTTCATCTTGTATCTATCCAAAATTAGCGCCACAACCTTTAAAAGAAGAATACTTACTTACAGGTGCACTTGAATATACCAATGAACCTTATGCCATTGCAAAAATTGCGGGCATAAAAATGTGCGAATCATACCATAAACAATATGGCTGTAATTTTATTTCAGTAATGCCAACTAATTTATACGGACCAAATGATAATTACGATTTAAATAACTCGCATGTGTTTCCGGCGTTGCTTCGTAAATTTCATGACGCGACAGAAAGTAAAGCGCCTTCGGTTACTGTGTGGGGCACAGGTGTTCCTCGTAGGGAATTTATGCATGCAGATGATATGGCGGATGCGTGTGTTTATTTAATGAAAAACTACAGCGAAGAAAAATTTGTAAACCTTGGTGTCGGTACTGATGTGAGTATTAAAGAGCTTGCCTTATTAATTAAAGATATTGTTGGTTTTAAAGGCGAATTAATTTTTGATACTACTAAGCCTGATGGCACGCCTCGTAAATTAATGGATGTATCTTACTTGCATAGTTTAGGTTGGACTCACAAAATAAATTTAGAAGAAGGAATTAAAAGTGTGTATGCCGAGTTTAAATTGAATAAACACATGCGTGTTGTTTAAAACGAAAATGAACTTTTTAAAACATAATTTTTTTTTACTTCTCATTTCCTGTTTCCTATTAAATATTAATTTCTCTAAAGCTCAATCTATTTTATATCCACCCGATTATTTTTTTGATTTACCACGTCAAAAAGGCATTTTTACAGATACTTCTACTATTGTGCACTCATCAATGCAGCCTCTTATTTATAAAGATGTGCCGCCTGATACTTTTAAACATTTAAAACCCGGCGATGATCTTTTTTTTGATAAAGTTTTTTATGACGATTTATTAAAAGTAAAATACATTGATAAATCATCGGGGTATGATAGAAAATTTAACCTCAGTATTAATCCGGTGTTTAATTTTAGTTTTGGTAAAGACGAGAAAGATGCGATTAAAGAACACTTTACAAACAACACACGTGGTGCTTGGATAAAAGGGCAAATTGGTAAAAAATTTATTTTCGAAACCTCCTTTTTCGAAAACCAATCTACATTTCCCACTTATTTAAAAAATTATTGCAACGCTACTTTAATCGTTCCCGGACAAGGCAGGTGGAAGCAATTTAAAAAAGATGGTTTTGATTATGCAATGGCTAATGGTGTGGTGCATTATCAGGCAAGTAAAAACTTTTCCATTCGTTTAGGAACAGGTAAACAAAAAGTAGGGGTTGGTTATCGATCTTTATTATTGAGCGATAATGCCTTCAATTATCCTTATTTGCAATTAACGGCAAACTCCTTCAAACAAAAAGTGCAATACACGCAAACGTATGCCTTGCTTATGAATTTAAGTGATGGTGGAACAAAAATACCTGTTGGCACAGAAAGAATCTATCAAAAAAAAGCAGCTTCGTTTCAGCAAGTAAGCTGGCAGATAACTAAAAAAATAAATTTTTATGCTTTTCAGGGTTTGATATGGCAGGCAACCGATGCTAATAATGTAATGCACTTAAATGTGTTGTATGCAAATCCTGTAATTTTTACAAACTTGGCTGCATATGGCTTTAACAACGCTAATCATATTATTGAAGGAGGAGGTTGGGAAATAAAACCATTTAAAAAAACCTCTTTCTACGGACAGTTTATGTATGATGGTTCTTATAAAGGAAACACTAATTTTGGAATTCAAGCAGGAATAAAGTTGTTTGATGCTTTACATATTAAGAATTTCTAT
>CAIXZI010000336.1 GCA_903923915.1 uncultured Bacteroidota bacterium | reverse complement strand
TAGATAAGTTTTTTGAGCGATACAGCAACTCGTGTATAATGGCCATAGATTTAATGCGCCCAATACTTTCGGTGTATTTTTCTTTTGTAAGGGGGTCGTTAATACTTTGCGCTTGCAGGTTAAGTAAACTGGATATTATTTGCAGGTTGTTTTTTACTCGGTGATGAATTTCTTTCAATAAAAATTCTTTTTCGGCAAGCGAAGAATTTAATTTTTCTTCTACTTTTTTTCGCTCCAAAAACGAAGGAATTTCAATGTTATGTTTATTTTTTTTGCCTTCGTTTTTTGGAAGATAATGATCAATTTTATCCGGCGGTGCCATAATAAACGTACAAGTTTTATCTCCTTTTGCACGGCAAGATATTTCAACCGCAGTAAGGGGCATGTTAAAGCTGGCCTCTGTCCAACCGCTTGAATAACCGGCATTCATAATACATACAGGGGTTGTAGATTTTTTTCCTGATTTTATCCAAGAGTCGGCTTCAAATGAATATGGATGCCTATATGTAAGAAAAAAATTTTCATCGGGTGTAGGGTTGCTGCCCGGTAAAATATCCACAAAAGCCCAGCCGGTATAAGCAAAATGTATAGGGCCGGCAGAGAGCTTACTAATAGGGTCTTTTAGTTTCATTTTTTTGTGAAAGTTTCGGGCATCTTCTAAACCCAAAACATGCGACATATCAAATAAAATATTTTTACCAATACTAAGTGCTTCTTCTTCGCCTCTATCCTTATATAAATCTTTAATGCTGTTTAAAAACTCATTTGATAAGGCAGATGCGCGTATTAATACATAACGTTCTTTATTAATTTCAATACGACCTTCGGATGGATTAAATTTTAATGAACTGAAATAATCGCCTACTAATTTTTCGGCTTTGCTAAAAATAGGTTGTACCGCTTTTGGAACTTTTACCGTTGGTTTATTATTATTTTGCTGTATAGCCTTAAGCTTTCGATTTTCTTTTTTAAGTAAATCAATTTCTTTATTTAGTTCTTTAATTTTATGTTGATGGGATAAACTCATTCCTTATAAAAAACCAATTTAGGCATAGCTAAAGTAACCTTTTTTCAGATTGACAAAACAAAGGATTAAAAAGCGACTATTTTTTGGTTTTTTCTACCAGGGGTGGAGTGAGAAATTTTTTAACTTGTTGTATAAAAACTTCTCTTTGGTCTATAAAAACATTGTGCGAAGCATTTTCGATCAAAACAAAATTTGCATCTCCCACTGCTTTTTTAATCATATCAAAATGGGCTTGGTTAAATAAGCCATCTTCTTTTCCGTAAATTGCGTAAACAGGAATATTTTTTTCTTGCACTTTTTTTAAATCGTAGCGCATATCAAGCGTAGTATATTGCTCGTTCATGTAAAAACCATACACAGGGTCAGAGGTCATGTTGCTTAAGTATTCTGCCTTTTTACTTTTTTTCATTTCCTCATAAATCTGTGTGCGTTCATGGCTTGGATTAGTAGGTGTGTATAAACCGCTGTTCATGGCATACATAAAACAACTGCCACTATATTCAAGTTTGGTGGTATCCATTTTCTTTACAAAAGCTATTTGCTTAAGCGCCACACTGTCTTTTTTCTGTTTAAATTTTTCTTCGCAATGTTGTATAATAGCTTTAAAAGTTAACTCATAATTAAGTGGCGAGCCCACTAAAATAATTGCCTTTACTTTTTCGGGATAGTTTTCTGCAAACTTTATAGCCCCTGTGCCTCCCCAACTATGGCCAATAAAAGTAGCTTGTGTTACATTGTATTTTTTAAGAACGGTATTTATATCTTCATTAGCTTTATTAAACTTGTAATGGTCTGTTATCGAATCTTTTTTAGAACGCCCGCAACCACGCTGATCAAACGTAATTACATAATACCCTAAATCAGCCAAATTACGTGCAGCACCAAGTTCAAAAGATACGGGGTTGTAGCCCGGGCCGCCATGCATAAAAACAATAGCCGGGTTTTTTGGATCACCAAATGAGTTTGAATAAATTGCTTGCGATTTCGCAAAAAAACTGCCCAGTAAAAAAAGAGTACCAATAAAAAAGCGCATACTTATTTAGCTTTTAAAAAACGGTACTGAATGCCAAAAGTCATGCCAAAACCAGAGGCATGCCAAGCAGAAATAAATGTTTGGTTAAGTGTAGCGTTACTGGTTGTCATATTAGGATAATTTATAAACGGAATATTTATTGTAGAGCAAATACCAAAGCGACCAAAATAAAAGCGAGGTGTTAAATGTATATTAAACCAACTTCCACTGCCATAAACTTCGGTGCCCACCACATCGTTTGTACGATAGATTAAGTGCGAATAACCTGCATCAACCCCTGCAACCAGGTTAAATATATTTGTACGTACAATATGAAAATTTACAATTAAACCAAGCTCTCCGCCATTAACACTTGGCCTTATACCTGTATATTTATCTTTACTGGTAAAGTACGTATCATACTTTCCGCATACGCCAATACCAAGCCATTTAGTTACGCCGTACTCTATACCTAAACTCGGCCCAGATGAAGCAGCCCCATCGGTAGTGTCTTTTGATACGCCTGCATTGTTTTTTAATGCAGTATGGTATCTTACACGGTAAACATCAAAGCCATAATTTAAATTAGCAACTAAAGCGCCTTTGTAAAACGATTGAGAAAATGTTTGCAAAGAAATTATGCAAATGATAAGTGTAAGAATTTTTTTCATATTTTTTGTTTTTAAGAAGTAAAGGTATAAAAATATTTTAGCCATGCGATTGCGCATTTTAAACATATAGGCGCATAGAAATTTAATGTGTATAATAACAGTGTAGAAACAAGTTTATAACATAGTGTGCTATGTAAAAAAGCGAAGTTTTTGTTATGCAAACTTTACACGCTAAAAAAACTATGTATCTATTTGGTTAAAACTACTCTTCAAATAGAATAACCACTTTTCTGTTCAGTCGGGTTAAGTAGTTTTGATATTGCCAGTCGGTGTAATTTTGCGTGGCATTAATACACTTTGCAAATTGTTTTACACGGTATTTAATTTCATCATGCAATAAGTTTGTTAACTCAATTGCTTCTTCAAAACAAGATGCATTGTCTTTTATTTTGCCGTAATGTTCTTCTAACGATTGATCTAAAACAACTTGTGGCTTCAATCCCTTTTTTAAGCCATACATATATTTATCGCGCACCAAAAATTCTTCGTCGTGCGAGTTTATAAAGCGTTGTTTAATTTCTTCCGGCATGTCATAATCACGCTCGGTTTCATAATCCCACTCATCTTTATAGCGCTGCTCTAAATACATATGCGGCGCCACAAAAACGTGGTTCCAGTCTATTGGCATTTGCCACAAGCCAAAACGGCGAGAGTTATTTCCTAAATCAATAATTTTAAAATTCTTTTTTTCGCCCGTAATCCTACTACCACGGCCAATCATTTGATGATAAAGCGTCAATGATTTTGTAGCACGATTTAGCATAATAGTTTCTACTTCTGGTTCATCAAAACCATGTGTTAAAATACTAACCGAAGTAAGTATGGCATCTTTTGTGTTGTGAAACCAATCTAAAATTTCGTAACGCTCTTTATCGCTATACGTACTATCTAAATGTTTTACCGGATAATTTTTCTTTTTAAACGCTTCGTAAACTAAACGACTCGAAATAATACCGCTATTAAAAATTAAGGTCTTTTTACCAAGAGAAACCTCTTCGTAAGCCGATACTAATTTACTTTGCATCAAAGCATTACTGTAAAGCACTTCTAACGAAGCTGTGGTAAATTCACCTGTGTAGCCCACTTTAAGCGAAGATAAATTTACATCATACGAGTAAGTTTGCCCATCTGCTAAAAAGCCGCTTTCAATTAAAGACGGGATGGTCTCTCCAATTATAAGCGCATTGTAAGTATCCATCAAAGGCAGTTTTTTATTACTGCTTAACGGAGTTGCGGTAACCCCTAAAATATTTACATCTTTAAAATGTTTAAATACTTTTCTAAAAGAATTGTTGTGCGCTTCATCTACAATAACCAATCCAATGTTATCTAAAAACTCTAAATTATCTTCATCGTGTAAACGATTGCTTAATGTTTCAATAAGCGCTGTATACACAAGGTAAGGCTCGTTTTTATCTAAAATTTTTACGCTGCTGTTAATTACCTTGTTTGGTATTTTTATAGAATTTAAAACCGACGATGTTTGTTGAGAAAGCTCTACACGATGCGTAAGAATTAAAACTTTTTTGTTGAATTGCTCAATGTATTTTCTGGCAATTTCAGAAAAGATAATCGTTTTTCCACCACCGGTAGGCAACTGAAAAAGCAAGTTAGAATGTGGCGGTAATTCAGCCAGTTTTTTATAGATATTTTCTACAGCTAATTGCTGGTACGGATATAATTTCCGTTCGGTGGTTTGGCTCACAGAATTTGTGTCTTCCGGTTTCGCCGAATGCCCAAGCATTTGCTCTATAATTTCTTCACTCATATAAAAAAAGTAACCTACAAATATAAGGCTAATTTATTAATTAGTCAATTTGATGATGAGTCAATTTGGCAATCATTTGGGCGTTCCGCTGGATTACCAACGTCGGGCTTTACGTTTCAAATCCTCGCCGATTACGGCTGCGGGTTTTCCACTGCAATCCCTAACGCAAAATACAACACTAAACTATGATGAAGATAATTTTCATTTGAAACAGCGCGCAAGCCAGAAAGTCCGCGGAGCAGTTTAGCTTGTGTGTTGGAGATCGGAACTTTTTTGACTTTTTCTTTCTTTTTGGTCAAGCAAAAAGAAATAGCAAAATCTAACAAATTCTGCAAAAAATTTAAAAATTAATGAAAGCAATTGCTAAATCACTTTGTTGTTGCGCAAGCAATATTACCTTTTCGTTATTATTTTCTTTTTTTATTAGAAGAATATCACCTTGAAATAAATTTATATTTTCAATTGTAATTTCTCCAACTGAAACGTAAATTGCCATTACATCACAGTTAAGGCGAATTTCTTTTTGCAAATTCTCATCTAATGAAAATCCTTGTACGGCAGCCTTTGCAGAACCACGCGTCATTACGTTAAAATCGACAACTCTGCCAATACTTGTGGTTTCCCAATCTCCGGAGAAATTATCTGTATCAAATTTTTTAAGCTGTTTGCTATATTGGTTTTTATGCTGAATGGTTAACTCACCATCCAAAACCATAATAACTCTATTAACATTTGGCAGACTGGTAAATGTAGATTCTTCTACATCAATAGTTGCGGTGCTAATTCTAAAAACAAAATCTAAATTTTTGTAAACGGCATCTTTAGGAAAAATAGCTAATTGCGTAGTTGTGCCACCAGCCCATTTACTGGCTTGTAATTGCTCTTTTTTAGTGAGATTTAATTTCATGGTTAGATAGACATGATACTTGTTACTTGCTACCTGTTACCTGATTTTCTTTCCACTTAAAAGTTTTTATCATGTGCATAATGTCCTCACGTAAATAATCAATTACAATTTTTAACGAATCAATATTTGGCGGACAATTAAAATACAACGAGCCGCGCAAAAAATGCTTGGTGCTATCAGTTACATAAAATTGTATGGCAGATGCGCTGTTGCCGGCAATATCATAAAGCAAGCCATATACGTGTGCCGAATCGTTTATTAAAACTTGCTCATCTAAACCACTTGCTTTTACTTGGTGTTTAATGGCAAGTTCACGAGAATCTTCCAGATGTTTTGC
>CAIXZI010000335.1 GCA_903923915.1 uncultured Bacteroidota bacterium | reverse complement strand
TTTTCCAAATTTACTTTTGTTCATTTTTCTTTAATTTAAAATTTATATTTTTTTTAATTAAAGCTTCTTGGTATTGCAATTTTACAAAAAATTATTTTAATTAACTCGTAATCAATTAATTTATTTTTTTACTATCCTACGTATTGTTTCATAAGCAGTTGAGTTTTATGCTTTAAAGCACCTTCAAGACTTAGTGGTTTAGAGTCTTTTATTAATGGATTTTTTAACGTTAGTGGTACTAATAATTTTTTTTGATTAGTGATTAAATACTGCTCGACAACCCTTTCAAATCTCTTTCTGTCTTTAACCAATACTTTTTCATCATCAATATCTACATAAGTATAAACACGCTTATCACCCTCCTCGTATTGAGTATTAATATAAGATTCTACTAATAGAAGTAACTCTAATTTTTCTTCAAACTTACCCCTATGCTTAATTACATCATCAGTTATCTTATGAAATCGAATCCAATTCAAATTTTGCCAAATTTTAGGCGAAATTCTTCCTATAGATTGAAAGTGAAGTATAATATCTGTATCTGTATGTCTGTTAGTACATATTGCTCCGACTAAATCGTTCGGTAAGTAATCACTAACATAGCGGTTAATATCCTCAATAAGCAACAATCCTCCTCGATAGTCATTCAGTATTTTAAATAAAACCTCTTGTATCTCTCTTAAGGTCATTCTAACCCCGTTATCGTGAAAAGGTCTGATTCTTCTTGCTTCGATTTTAGGATGTGCAGAAAACCTAACAATATCTGATTGTTTTAATGCTTTAATATCTTCAAACTCGTCATTAACATCAAGGATTAAGGCACGTCTAGCAGGAACTCCTTTAGATGGGTTTCCTAAAACGTATTGCTTTATCATTCTAGTAGTTGTGAATGTTTTTCCACAACCCTTTCTTCCAACTGCAACGCCTAATTTCGGTTCTCTTACTTCCATATTACATTGCGTGATTTAATTTATAGACGAATATAATTACAAAAATTACAAACGCAAAGACTATAACCCCTATTGGGGTGTTGTCTTTATCGTCTTTATTGTTTTTATTTAAGTTATTAGTAGCCACAATTATCTTTTATTTCTTGGTTTTCTTAAAGCGGTTGTTCTCACTTTTCTCACAGGTTTAGTAGGGTCTTTTTTACTTAGTTTTTCTAATTCCAATAAGATTTTAGAATCACCATAATTAGGTATGCCTGCTACTTCTTGAAAGGCGTCAGGAAAACCCTCTTTATCTTTTAAATTGCCGAAAACTCCATTTTCTTGTTCTTCAGGCTCAAAATAAGCTACTTGCTCTTCTAAATTAGTTTTAGAAGCTTTTCTAACAGGAGGTTTTTGAGTCTTATCTTTTTTAGAGCTAGGTTTAGTTACTACTTCTGTAAAATTATCAGAGTAGTCCACATCTCTTTCTTGTTTTTCTTGATAAGTTTGTTGCGGAGCAGGAGCAGGTCTTTCTTGATAAGTTTGTTGTGGAGCAGGAGGAGTTTCTTTTCTAATTTGACTTTCACGAATTTGACTTTCACGAATAGCTTGTGTATTCTCTTTTAGAGAGTCTAATATACTATTAGCAGTCTTACGCAACATGAATGCTTGAGCTCCTTTAGCTCCTAAATCTGTCACGAAATAGTATGCTAATAATTGCTCGTCGGTCATTCCTATTCCTCGTTTTTTAAAAACACGAATTAATGGTGGTTTGACCTTTTCTTTAAAGTCGTCGCCAACCATAAAAGCATCTTTAATGCTATCATTGAATTCAACGGCAAAATCCTTAATTGGCATCGCACCACTCTCTGTCTGAAGTTGTATGCTTGGGTCTATTTCTCCTTCCGCTATTAATTTATCTAATTTAGATTCGCTTATTTCAGGGATTTTACCCATGTAAAAACAAGCTTTATCATAAATATCTAAAGTCATATCAGCCATCATTTCCGCTCCCATCGTTTTTTCTTTTCCATCTAACTCGCTATAAGATGGATTAAAGGGTCTTTCGGGCTCTTTTACCGCTTCCTCTTCTTCGTCTAAATCTTCAAAGCTAGGTCTTTGAAAACTAGGCTCTTCCAAATCTTGCATAACTTGAGAATCGTCGAATTTATGTTGTGTATATGCTCTTTGTTTTACAGGAGCGTCTAAAGGAGAAAAGTCTTCATTAATAATTTCTACTTCTTCTAAGTTTTCTTGGTTACTCATTTTTTACTTTGTTAATAGTTTCACTTATGATTGTTATTTTATCTAAAATTTTCTTGTCTTGTGGATGACTTGAATTTAGCCTAATTATTTCTTGTTTATATAAAGATATTGCTTCATCTGATTTTTTTAAAATATATGAAACATCAGAGTTATTAAGAGCCATTTCTTTTTGTATAAGAAAAGCTGAAATGCCTATTGATATTCTTTTCCCTGTCTTTTTGTTGTTAGCAAAAAAGTCGTTTAAAGAAATTTTAAACTCATCACACACCACCTTTACTATCTCTAACGACCTATTTACTTGCTCTTGGCTTATATTTTTTTCACTTAATCTTGAAAATTTTAA
>CAIXZI010000334.1 GCA_903923915.1 uncultured Bacteroidota bacterium | reverse complement strand
CAATACACTCTCAAATGCACCAGAAGAACCAATTAGTCTATTAACCGGATGTTTCTTTATTTCGGTTAATAACGGCTGTAATTCTTTTTTCAAGTGTTGCTTTATTAATGCAAGCGTGCTTTCTGTAATAGGATCTTCGGGTTTAAATTGAGAGAGTAAGCGTGCCACCCCCAGTTTAAAACTCTGTTTCCAAAAAACAGTTGTGTTGTTGGCAATAATAAATTCATTGCTACCACCGCCAATATCCATTATCAAACAAGGCTCATTAGTCAATTCAACAGCCATTTTATTTCCATAATAAATAAACTCAGCTTCTTTATCGCCGCTAATAATTTCAACATCAATACCTGTTTGCTTTTTTATTTCTAAAATAAAATCGGTTCCATTATTTGCCTCTCTAATAGCCGATGTAGCATACGCTTTAATAATATCTACCGGATGTTGTTTTACAAAATCAGATAAATTATTCATGGCTTTTATGCCTCTTTCAAAAGCGGTGGCAACTATAGTATTTTGTGTTATGCCTTCTTCGCCAAGCTTAACAACCTCTCTGGCATGGTGTAGTATTTTGTAATGAGTTGCTTGTATATCAACAATAAGTAAACTAAATGTATTGGTACCTAAATCTATAATAGCTACACGCATACACGGGTTTTATTTTTTGGGTTCGGTTAAAGTTTCACCAACTAAACTTTCTATTTTCTTTTCTAAAGCTTCGCCACGTAAATTTGTAGCAATTATTACGCCATGCCCATCTATTAACCAATTAGTAGGTATAGAGCTTATATCATACTTGGCACCGGCTTCAGAATTCCATTGTTTTAAATCAGATACGTGATAAGGCCACACCAAACCATCTGCTCCAATAGCCTTTATCCAGGCGGCTTTATACAAGTCTAAAGATACGCTATATATGGTAAAACCTTTTTCGCCACCTTTAAACGTTTTATCTTTATAATTATTGTAGGCTGCTACCACACGTGGATTTTCCATTCTACAAGGTCCGCACCAACTTGCCCAAAAATCTATTAAAACAATTTTACCATGCAAAGATGATAGTGCAATGAGCGAATCGGTTGGATTTTTATAAACCAACTCGGGTGCTTTGTTTCCGGGATTTAAACCTTCTATAACTTGAACAGGCGTACTCCAATCAATGGCAATTTGTTTTGTTTTTTTCTGAGCAAAACAACTTAATGAAACAAGTAAAAATAGGGCTAAAAATTTCTTCATATTACAAATATAGCATTGGATATTTAAAACTCAGCATTTAAAAATTTAATGTATATTTACCATTCATAGTGGTATTATGAAGATAGAAAAAACGTCTGCAAAAGAATTAGCTCGTTTAGTGGGTGCCGAATTAATTGGCGATGATGCAAAGTTAATTTCGGGTTTAAACGAAATTCATCGCGTTAACGAAGGCGATTTGGTATTTGTTGATCATCCTAAATACTTTAAAAATGCTTTATCCAGTGCAGCCACGGCGGTTATTATTAACCAACAAGTTGAATGCCCCGAAGGGAAAGTTTTACTGCTTCACCCCGAGCCTTTTACGGCCTATAATAAATTAGTTAGACATTTTAGGCCACTTGAATATAGTAACGTAAATGTTAGTCCTACTGCCAAAATAGGT
>CAIXZI010000333.1 GCA_903923915.1 uncultured Bacteroidota bacterium | reverse complement strand
TGAAAAACAATTTTTCCAAAAAATCATGTTTTTTACATAAAAATTAACCACGTGGTCTTCCACCATGTTTGAAATTAATACTGTTTTATGCATCATGTAGTAATTCTTATTCAACAAAAAAGCCTATTCAAATGAATAGGCTTTTTTATTTGTGTTAAGTTGAAGTAGCTGCATACTTTTTCATTTTCAAAAATTTGCGCAATATGTTTCTGGTAATCGAATTATAAGTATCGGGTATATCACCACCTCTATCAATATCAGCCTCTGATGTAACAGACATCATTAATTGATTTGTTTTTCGGTCAACCATATTAATAGTTACATAATCTTTTACATAGTCAACTCTTCTGGTAACATATTTATTTTGATAATACCTTGGTTGTACATAATATGGATAGCTATGAATCTGCGGCACTAAAGAATCTTCGTATCGTATTTCTTTGCTGTAGGTAATAGTAAGATCCAAATAAAAATCAGGGGTATCAGTTTCTAATAAATATTTCCTTTTTATTATTTGCTTGGTAAAATCTTGTATGATAGCTGTCCTAAATTCTTGGTTATCATACAGACTATTATTAGTTGTATCTCTAACAGGAAGCCAAGAAAAGGATTTGTATTTTGAAAAATCAAAATTGGCATCATAGCCTGAATCGATTACTTGATATGCCTGGCAACTTTGCAAAGTGACCATGAGGATAAATACAAAAATAAAATTGATGATAACTTTCATATATGATACAATAGCAACATATATACCAAACAAAGTAGGTTCTGATTCTTTTAGTTTATTTAACAAAAAAAGCCCGTTCATTTTGAACGAGCTTTTTTATTTGTGTTAATCTGGGATTAGTGTTTTGCTAAATACTCAGCAACACCTTCGTGACTACCTTTCATAGCTTCTTTACCTTTTACCCAATTTGCAGGGCAAACTTCGCCATTTTCTTCATTAAATGTTAAAGCATCAACCATACGAATAGCTTCATCAACATTACGACCTAATGGTAAATCATTAATTAATAAGTGACGAACTATGCCTTTTTTATCAATTAAAAATAAACCACGGTAAGCAATCATGGCTCCTGTTGCAATAAGATTATCTTCTTCATCTAAATCATATTCGCCCATTAAAACGCCATAATTTTCTGAAATGGTTTTAGTGGTATCTGCCACAACCGGATAAGTTACACCTTTAATACCACCATGTTTTTTTTCCATTTGTAACCAACCCCAGTGGCTTTGTTCTGTATCAGTGCTACAAGCAACTACAGCGCAATCGCGTTTTTCAAATTCAGCTAACTTTTCCTGAAATGCATGTAATTCAGTTGGACATACAAACGTAAAATCTTTTGGATAAAAGAAAAATACCACATATTTCTTTCCGATGTATTGTTCAAGTGAAAAGTTATTTACTATTTCTCCGCCACCTACTACTGCTGAGGCTTTAAATGCGGGAGCTTTTTTTCCTACTAATGTTGTCATGTTTTTTTGTTTTTTTAGTTATTGTAACATGCTGTTCGCCAAAAGGCTCGATTCATGTTTTTTTGTTTTTTAGTTGCTACAAAATTACGGTATTTATTAAATAGATAAGTTAAACTATCACTAATAAATTTTTAGAGGCAAAAATATTAAAAAAAGGGGGGTATGCTTATATCTAATTGATTATGAAATAATTAAATTTTAATACCAATTATAGTAACGTCATCCACTTGTTCTAAATCACCTTTCCAGTTATCGAATGCGGTGCTTAAAATATTTTTTTGTTGGTGCACAG
>CAIXZI010000332.1 GCA_903923915.1 uncultured Bacteroidota bacterium | reverse complement strand
TCAAGCACTACAAATTACGATGCTAATGATATTCGCGGCGCAGTTTCTGATGGAACTAATTTTTGGGCATCAGGAGCCTCCGCTGCAAGTATTGATGGTATAGATTATTATGGTCCGGGTACTCCGGCAGGACTTGGTACAGGCATAACACCACCAAAAGCATATGCCATCAGAATATTTAACGGGCAAATTTATTATTCAACACAAAAAGTAGGTCCAACAAATACCACATCTCAATTAGGTATATTTTCATTTGGCAATGGCTTACCTACTAGTGGAAATCCAACACCAACACAGCTTATAAATACAGGCTCAACAGTGGTTGAAGATTTTTCTGTAAACCCTACAACCGATGTTTGTTATATAGCTGTTAACTTAAATACAGCGGTAGGTGGCATTCAAAAATGGACTAAAACCGCAGGTGTTTGGAGTTTAGCATATACCTTAGGAACAGGAATTACAAATACAGGTGCATACGGCATAGTAGTAGATTATTCAGGCGCTAGCCCAATTATTTATGCAACAACTTTTGATGCAGGCGGTAATCGTGTAATAAAAATTACAGACTCAGGAGCGGGCTCTGTTGCAAATACAATTCTTCCCGCAACACCTAATGTATATTACAAAGGTATTACGTTTGCACCTGTTGCAACGGGTCCAGCTGTGGTTAATTTAACATTAAGCCAGGATACTGCTTCAGAAACTTCGGCTACTACTGTAACCGTAACAGCAAACGCTTCATCTGCAGTTACAGGAACACAAACCGTTGCATTAAACGTTACAGGCACAGGAATTACGAATGGAGATTATATACTTTCTAATACTGTTATTACTATTCCAAGTGGAGCTTCAAGTGGCTCAGTAACATTTAAAGTAATAGATGATGCAGTTTCTGAAGCATTTATTGAAACGGCAATACTTACTATTAGCAATCCTTCATCGGGTATTACCTTAGGAAGTGCGGTTACAAAAAATATCGACATTCAGGATAATGAAGGTAATACACCTCCTACCATTATTATGAATGTAGCAAGCACAACCAATTATATTGACGGAGCAACATCAACATCTCCGGTAAGTCCTTATTCGGTAAGTGGTACTATGGGAGACCCAACAGACCCTGCAAGCACACTGGGGATTGATTTTACTGTAAACGATTTAGAAACAGCTGTAGGTAGTTTAACTGTAACAGTTGCCAGCAGTAATACGGTTGTTGTGCCAAGCGGAAGCATAACTGTTACAGGAACGGGCTCTTCAAGAAATATAAAGATTAATCCAATAAATATTGGGTATTCAAACATTACAGTATCAGTAAATGATGGCTTAAACACCTCTTCTTACGTAATTTATTATGCATCTTCAGATCCATCTCCAACACTTGTGCCTGCTAACACTTTTTGGCACACAGGTCTTTCCGACGCATCAGATGCTATAGCTATAGATGATAATTATTATATGACAGGCGATGATGAATTAGATTATATTAATGTATATTCTAGAATAAACTCGGGCTTACAAGTGGCTTCATTTGATGTTACTAATTTTTTAAATTTACCAGATCCAAGTAAACCAGAAGCTGATATTGAAGCGGCGGCAGAAAGCCCTAAAACAACAAATAGATCTTATTGGTTGGGTTCTATGAGTAATGGTAAAACACCATTTGCTAATAAACCAAACCGCGATCGTTTATTTGCAACACATCATACCGGAACAGGTGCAGCAACAACCATTTCGTTTGTTGGTTACAGTGCCATAAGATCTGCATTACTTACTTGGGGCGATGCTAATGGATATGATTTTACTACCAGTGCAGCGGCAGGCATGGACTCAAAAGCATTTAATGGCTTTGCTGCAGAAGGAATGGTTTTTGGGCCAGATAGCACAACTTTATGGATTGGTTTAAGAGCACCTTTAGTTCCAACCAATCTCCGTACAAAAGCGGTTATTGCACCTATATTAAATTTTGAAACTTGGTTTAATAACGGAAATCAAACAGGTAATCCAACATTTGGCACACCCATAGAACTTGATCTTAATATGAATGGCATCAGAGATATTATTCGCTTATCTAACGGTACTTATATAATTATTGCGGGTAGTCCTTTAGATGCCGCCGGGTCTAACGAAATTTACAAATGGACCGGAAACCCCACTGATGCACCCGTGCATGTTTCAAGTGCAGGAGGTGGAAATATCAATATGGAAGGCGCCATGGAAGTACATACTACAGGGCAATTGTCATTAACTAAACTACAAGTTATAAGCGATTATGGAGCCAACATACTTTATAATGATAATAACGAAGCTAAAAGTTTTAGCGACCTTAATCTTAGAAAATTTAGATCAGATGTTTTGGTGAATTTAGATCTTACCATGGCAACTTCGGTTGGCATTGCTTCTATTCAAAATAATATACAGGGGGCAATTGTAAAACCTAATCCATTTGAAAATTATTTTGACCTTGATTTTGTTGCAGAGTCAGGAGTTTATTCGGCTGAACTTTATAACACAATTGGCGAGCGGGTTTCAACATTATTTGCCGGAAAACTTTCAACCGGCAATATTCATCTAACGTTTAACTCTTTAGCTGATTTAAAAAATGGAATTTATTTTCTTAAAATTCAATCGGGCAGCTCGTGCCAAGTGCTTAAAATTTGCCAGGCAAGATAATTTAGTTTAAAATTTATAAAAAAGGGAGGGATTAAACACCTCCCTTTTTTTATTTCCGTATTTTGTGGGGGGGGG
>CAIXZI010000331.1 GCA_903923915.1 uncultured Bacteroidota bacterium | reverse complement strand
TCTGGCTTTGCAAAACAGAAACAGAACAAGCTGTAACAGATTCTATCTTAAAACGTTTACGTGCCGATGTGCCTGTGGGCTGCTGTCTTAGCGGCGGAATTGACAGTTCTATTATATCGGGTGTAATAGCCAATCATAATAAAAACTTTAATGCTTTTACAGCAACTTTTCCAAACGAAAAAATGGATGAAAGTAATTACGCAAAAGATGTGGTTGATTTTACTAAAGCAAACTGGCACACCGTTACACCAACTGCAGATGAATTAGTGCAAGACTTTGAAAAACTAATTTACGCGCTTGATATTCCCATCTGGAGCACCAGTACATACGCACAGTTTAGGGTTATGCAATTAGCAAAACAAAACAACGTAAAGGTTGTTTTAGATGGCCAGGGTAGCGATGAACTGTTTGCAGGTTATCCACACTATTATACCACCTATGTAAATGAACTGTTGCGCAACAAGCAGTTTAAACAAGCTGCATCTGAAATAAAAAATTTTGGAAATAATTTTTGGTATCTCTACACCAAAGAAAATGCAAAGCGTACGTTGCATTATAATTCCAACAAAAAACAACTTAACACTGCATTTGTAAATGCACATACAGCCCCCGAAGGACTTACCAGTAGCTTCTCTTCACTAAACGATAACTTGCATTACGATTTTTTTAATCATCGTTTAAAAACATATTTACGTTGCGAAGATCGTTGTAGCATGCATCATTCGGTGGAATCGCGTACACCGTTTGCGGATGACACTAACCTAATAAATTTAGCCTTTAAATTACCTTCATCCTTCAAGATAAAACATGGCACAAGTAAGTATATTCTGCGCGAAAGCATGAAAAATTACTTGCCCAAAAGTGTGTATAACCGAAAAGATAAGATGGGTTTTGTTACTCCGCACAACAAATGGTTGACTGATTTATTAGAAAAAAAAGCAGATTTACTTAATTCCGACAAAATAAAGCCCTTTTTTGACGACCGTTTTTTTGTTAAAATCGACCGTTCAACAAAAAACTACCGCCGTTTAAAAAATTCATCGCATTTTAAAGAAAATACCCTTGCCTTCAAAGCACTTGTGTTTGCTGGCTGGGCAGACTTAATGAAAATTTAATATCCTGATAACCATTTAGTTATATCTTAACAAAAAACAACACCAATTTTAACAAACTTTTTATACATTTGCATTTATAGTTAATGTTTAACCAAAAAATAAAAATCATGAAAAAAACACTATTATTAGGTACGGCTCTAATGGTTGGCGTTGTGGGTTTTTCCCAAACCGCTGCTAAAAAAGCTATCAACCCAAAATATCTTCAAAAAAAATCAATTTTTGCTGAAGGTAAAATTGCGGCAGAGCCTCAACCAACAACAACTGCAGGTATAAAAGTTACCAAAAAAGGTAATAATTCGACTTTGGCTACTTGTACAAACCAAAAATCTATTACTACCTCATGGAACTGTTTTGGTGTAGGTGGTGGATTAAACACATCTGATCAAAATTGTTTATCTTATAACAAAGATTTAAATGCTTTAGTTTGGACACAACGTGGTTCTAAAACATGGGCGCTTAATACTACTAGTGGCTTTATGCAAGCTACTATTATTAATGCAGCTACACTTGCTTTAGATTCTGTTATTCTTTACAAAGATGGTGGTAATAACTTCCATGCTCGTTACCCAAGTGGTACTTTCTTAAACCCAATTGGCAACACAAATTACCATAATGCTATGGTTGTTGCTTTTGGTCAAGTAACAGATGGTAGTAATTGGACTGGTACAGCTTATACAGCTAAACCATTATGGAGTGTTAGTGCTATGACGCACGTTGCACCAACTGGCGATTCATTATACGCTGCTGCACCTGCTACTTTTGGTAATTGCGCTGCTTCTAACCTATCTGCTGCTGCTGCAAGTGATGTACAAGCTTTATCTGATGGCAAAACAGTTGTTTCTTTAGGTACAATTGGCGACCCATCTTTTACTGCTGCTGATAACAGTTGTGTATTAAAAGGTATTTTTGTTAAATCAACAGTAGATGTAACAGGTAAAATTGTAAGCAGAACTATTGATTCAATACAATTAGCACCAAATGCACGTGTTGGTGCATTAGGTTATAACCTTGATAAACCGCGTATGGCTTTTGGACTAGATGGTTTACATGGTTATGTTGTATTTACCGGCAGATTAGCTGGTAACTACTGTAACTACTCTGATTCTACTATGACTCCTATTGTTTACAAAACAACTGATGGTGGTACTACTTGGAATCAAGTTTTAGCCGGTTACGATTGGACTGTTGCACATCCTGAAGTTAAAAAGAACGTAGGTGAACTTACCGGTGACACTAGATATTACACTTTTGATGCTGCACATGGTGTTGATTTAACAGTTGATGCTAACAATGTATTACACTACGTTTCTACTGTTAGTTCTAGCACATTTAAAACAGGTGATATTGATTCATTAGGTATTTATAGCCCTGTTTATAGCTATGATTACGTAAATCATCACCCAATTATTTGGGATTTTATGACAGATGGTACTTGTTGGAAAACTATGATGGTTGATTCTATCATAACTGCTTTATGTAGCAGCTCTTCTACAGATACTACTTCTACGCACAGCGCTATGGGTGGTTCTCAAATTTTAGGAGTTGGTGCGCACATACAAGTTAGTCGTTCAACTGATGGAACAAAAGTAATTTACGGTTGGGCAGATTCTGACCCTAACATTACCGGTACTGTTTACAACACAAACCCTGACATTTTAATGAAAGCGTTAGATGTAAATACAAACATGGTAACAGCTACTAAAAATGCAACCGGTGGTTTAGGTACTTGTTTCTATCCATTTCTTGCAGACCAATCTTATTCTGATGGTGCTGGCGGTTGGATTGTACCTGCTGTTTACACAGTTGGGCACATTGTTACAGCTCAAACACCTCAGGTAACTTATGATGCAAGCAGCCAAGCTGATTACATTTACACTAATTGTGGTTCATTTACTCCGGCAGATTTTTCTGTAACAGCACCAATTAATGTTAATGCAGGTGGTGGTTGTTCAGTTCCAACTGGCACTTGTTCTATTGGTATCAAAACTAATAACACATTTGCTTCTTCAATTAGCAACTACCCTAATCCATTTAATGGTACAACTACAATTGCTGTAACTTTAAGTGAAAACAAAGCGTTTAACGTTAATGTTTACAATGCAATTGGCACTTTAGTATATAGCAAAAAAGTTAACGGTAACGTTGGCGAAAACGCTGTATCTTTTGATGGTTCTGCTTTAAGTTCTGGTGTTTACTACTACACAGTAACTGCTGGTAACCAACAAGCTACCAAAAAGATGATTATCCAAAAATAATTTTAGGCTTTTACCTAAACTATTCAAAAGAGCGGCCTAGGTCGCTCTTTTGTTTTTATATAAAGTCAAATTGGCACGCTATAGTTTATGCGAGTGCCGTATTACTGCAAAAATGACTTAATATATACATAACATCGCATTGGCACGGAATATGACTACCTTCGCACGAGTAAAAAAATTAACAAATCAATAAAACAGAAAATATGGCAACCCGAGCCAAAGGCGAACTGACGAATTCAATAATTAAAAACCAAAAACCTATGAGTAAAACAAGTGTAAACGTAAAACCATTAGCTGATAGAGTGCTTGTAGAAGCTGCTGCTGCAGAGGTAAAAACAGCCGGAGGAATCATCATTCCCGATACAGCTAAAGAAAAACCAATGCGCGGTAAAGTAATTGCTGCCGGTGCAGGTAAACCAGATGAACCTATGACTGTAAAAGTTGGCGATAATATTCTTTACGGAAAATACGCAGGTACTGAAATCATGATTGATGGAAAAGAATACCTTATTATGCGCGAATCAGATATTTACGCAATAATTTAAATAAGAATAAAGAGCCAAGAAAAAAGAGGTCTTTGTTCTTGATTCTTATATCTTAATTCTAAAAAAAACAAATCAATAATTCACAAAATCATTAAATCAATAAATAATTATGGCAAAAGACATTAGTTTTAATTTAGAAGCTCGCGATGCTTTAAAACGCGGCGTAGATGCTTTGGCAAACGCGGTAAAAGTAACTCTTGGTCCAAAAGGACGTAACGTTATTATCGACAAAAAATTTGGTTCGCCTGTTATCACTAAAGATGGTGTTAGTGTGGCTAAAGAAATTGAATTATCTCATCCCGTTGAAAACATGGGCGCTCAACTTTTAAAAGAAGTTGCCAGCAAAACAGCTGATGCTGCAGGTGATGGTACTACTACTGCTACTGTGTTAGCTCAAGCTATCGTTACAGCAGGTTTAAAAAACGTAGCTGCGGGTGCAAATCCAATGGATTTAAAACGTGGTATTGATAAAGCGGTTATCGCGGTGGTTGAAAATTTAAAAAAACAATCACAATCTATCGGTAACGAAAATAAAAAGATTGAACAAGTAGCAACTATCTCTGCTAATAACGATAGCGTTATTGGTAAACTTATTGCAGAAGCAATGGGTAAAGTAAAAAAAGAAGGTGTTATTACTGTTGAAGAAGCTAAAGGTACCGAAACTACTGTAGAAGTAGTTGAAGGTATGCAGTTCGATCGTGGTTATATCTCTCCGTATTTTGTTACTGATGCAGAAAAAATGCAGACTGTATTTGAAAGTCCGTATGTATTGATTTTCGAAAAGAAAATTTCTGCCATGAAAGAATTACTTCCGGTATTAGAAAAAGCAGTTCAAACAGGTAAACCACTTTTAATTATTGCTGAAGATTTAGATGGAGAAGCTTTACAAACCTTAGTTGTAAACCGTTTACGTTCTAACTTAAAAATTGCTGCTGTTAAAGCTCCGGGCTTTGGCGATCGTCGTAAAGCTATGTTAGAAGACATCGCTATCTTAACCGGTGGTACTTTTATTAGCGAAGAAGTTGGTTTCAAATTAGAAACAGCTGATCTTTCTAACTTAGGTAAAGCAGAAAAAATCACAATCGACAAAGACAATACTACTATTGTTGGTGGTGCAGGCAAAAAAGCTGACATCCTTGCGCGTGTAAATCAAATTAAAGCGCAAATAGCTTCTACAACATCTGATTATGATAAAGAAAAATTACAAGAGCGTTTAGCTAAATTAGCTGGCGGTGTTGCAGTTCTTTACATTGGTGCTGCTACCGAAGTTGAAATGAAAGAGAAAAAAGATCGCGTTGACGATGCTTTAGCGGCTACTCGTGCTGCGGTTGAAGAAGGTATTGTTGCAGGTGGCGGAACCGCTTACCTACGTGCTATCTCCAGTTTAGATAAATTAAAAGGTATTAACGAAGACGAAAATACTGGTATTGCAATTGTTCGTCGTGCTATCGAAGAGCCTCTTCGTCAAATTGTTGCTAATTGTGGCTTAGAAGGAAGCATCGTGGTACAAAAAGTAAAAGAAGGTAAAGACGATTACGGCTTTAATGCACGTACCGAAGTTTACGAAAACTTACTTAAAGCAGGTGTTATCGATCCAACTAAAGTAACCCGTGTTGCTTTAGAAAACGCAGCATCTGTTGCCGGTATGTTATTAACTACCGAGTGCGTAATTGCTGATAAAAAAGAAGAAAAACCAGCTATGGGCATGCCTGGTGGCATGGATGGCGGTATGGGCGGAATGATGTAATCATCCTCCTATTCAAACTATATAAAGAGCCTCATAGAAATATGGGGCTTTTTACTTTTATTACAGCCTTGTCATCCTGAGCTTGTCGAAGGGTGGGCGTTTCGGCAAGTTACTGCCGTCGGGCTTTCCACTTCAATCTTTGCCGATTACAGCAAAGGATTTACGTTACAATCCCTAACGCAAAAAGGTATTATTTTAGTCTCTAATAAGATTTTTTTTATCCGTAAAAAGATATATTTTTGCAGTCCATAAATTTTAACATGTCAGAAGTAACCGAAAAAGAAAAAACTACACCAAGTATTGATGTTGAAGGGCAGTTTGATCGCCTTGAACTTTTTTACGAAAATTACAAAAAACAAATTGCTATTGGAGCTGCAGCCCTTGTTGGTGTTGTTGGCTTGTATTTAGCTTTTACTATGTATTATGTACCAACTAAAGATGCCGAAGCACAAGCCGAAGCATTTTATGCAGAACAATATTTTGAAAAAGATTCGTTTAACATCGCTATAAACGGTGGCAAAACCATTCGTTTAGCTGATGGAACAGATAAAACCATCAAAGGTTTTCAGGAAATTGCTGATGAGTTTTCATTTACACCAACAGCTAATTTAGCACACTATTATTTAGGAGTAAGTTACCTACGCACAGGTAAATATCAAGAAGCTATTGATGAATTAGAAAAATTCAGCACAAAAGATGTAGTATTAAACGCAGTAGCTATTGGTGCTATGGGCGATGCTAACATGGAACTTAAAAAACCTGATGATGCCATTAAATACTATTTAAAAGCGGCAGATAGCAAAGCAAATGATTTTACATCTCCAATTTATCTAAAAAAAGCAGGTTTTGTTTATGAAACTAAAGGCGAATATGCTGATGCCGTTAAATTGTACGAACGCATTCAAAAAGAATACAACAAAAGCACCGAAAACCGTGATATTGAAAAATATATTACACGTGCAAAAGTGTTAGGTAATTTATAAAACAAACACTCTTAAATATTTAAACGCTCTACAAAATGTGGAGCGTTTTTATTTTAATATCAGCTGTAACACAACCATTAATTTGATTTTTTTTAGAATAATGTTGGGATTTATGTAAAGAATAGAAAAGGATGTCGCCCTGAGCCTGTCGAAGGGTATGGGCTACCCACGCAAATGTTTCGACAAGCTCAACATGACAACATATATCTAACATTATTCTAAAAAAAGACCGTTAATTTGTTAAAATCGACCGTTTAAAAAATAGATTATTACAGCCTGTTTAAAATACTATTTTTGTGCAGCCTCAAATTAAACTAATTGTGAAAAAAATAATAAACCTCCTTCTTTTTTTAATTATCTGTTCTGTTGTAGTTAAAGCACAAACCGCCAACGTGCGCGGTTTTATTTATACAAAAGATAATGGAGAACCCGCCCTATTTACCAACGTGTATCTAAAAGGCACTACTATGGGCGCTGCAACCGATATAAACGGTTTTTTTAATATTACCAAGGTAAAACCAGGCGATTATGTATTAGTAGCAAGTTATCTTGGTTACGATTCTATTTTTGAAACCATTACAGTTACGGCTAATCAAATTTTAAGTAAAAAATTATATTTAAATAAATCTACTATACAGCTTATAGAAGTGGTAGCAACCGGAGAACAGCAAGCTAAAAAAGAAAACACACAAGTATCTGTAAATCGTATAGATCCTATAGAAATAAAAAAATTACCAAGTGTTGGGCAGCCAGATTTAGCCCAGTATTTACAAGTATTACCCGGTGTAACGTTTACCGGGGATCAAGGAGGCCAATTATACATTCGCGGAGGATCGCCTGTACAAAATAAGGTCTTGTTAGATGGTATGATTATTTACAACCCTTTCCACTCTATCGGTTTGTTTTCTGTATTTGATAATGATATTATTAAAAACGCAGATGTTTATACAGCCGGTTTTGGTGCAGAATATGGCGGACGTACTTCATCTGTAATGGACATCACTACGCGCGATGGAAACAAAAAACGTTTATCATCTAAAGTAGCGGTATCAACTTTTGGTGCAAAAGCCATGCTTGAAGGGCCTATCATTAAATTAAAAGAAAATGGAAATTCGAGTTTATCGTTTGTAGTATCAGGTAAAACATCTTACTTACCAACTACATCAAAATATATTTATCAGTATGCAAATGGCCCTGGTGGCTTACCTTTTAGCTATAATGATTTGTACGGAAAGCTTTCATTAAACTCAACCAATGGCTCTAAAATAAGTTTATTTGGTTTTGATTTTAATGATAAGGTTGATTACACAGGCATTGCTAAATTTAGTTGGAACTCTATTGGCGGTGGCGGTAATTTTGTTTTAATTCCGGGCGGAAACAATACGCTAATTGAAGGAAATTTTGCATACTCTCAATATAAAATTACACAAACAACAGCTACCACAGCACCAAACAGCAGTGCTATTGGTGGCTTTAACGGAGGCTTTAAGTTTACCAATTTTTTAGGAAGAAACCAGGTTATTTATGGTTTTGAATTATTGGGCTATCATAATAATTTTGATTACCACGCAGGTTATAATGGCATCGAAGTTACGCAACAAGGTACATCCACCGAAATTGCCGGTTATGTAAAAGCTAAATTTTTATCTAAAAATCGTAAACTTGTTTTAGAGCCAAGTTTTCGCATACATGAATATGCTACGTTGGCGCAACTATCGCCAGAACCAAGACTTTCTGGTAAATACAACATAAGTAATCGCATACGTTTTAAGTTTGCAGGTGGTATCTATTCTCAAAATTTAGTATCAGCCAGTTCAGACCAAGATGTGGTAAATCTTTTTTACGGATTTTTGTTTAGTCCGGATAACTTACAAAGTAATTACACAAAAAAACCAGGTGCTGATAGCACTGCCGTTGGAAGCAAAATACAAAGAGCTAATCATTTAGTAGGTGGTTTTGAATTTGATTTATTTAAAAACATCCAAGTAAATATAGAAGCATATCAAAAACTATTTACATTTTTAACCAATGCCAATCGATATAAATTATTTAATTCAGACCCTCAACATATTGGTTATTACCCTGATAGTCAAGTGCAAGATTTTATTGTAGAAACAGGCTACTCACGTGGTTTTGATATGACTGTTAAGTACGAGAAAAATCGTTTTTATTTATGGACAGTTTACTCGTTTTCATACAACAAACGTTGGGATGGCATACAACAATACTCTCCCGTATTTGATAGAAGGCACAATGTAAACATTGTAGCTTCATACAACTTAGATAAAAAGAAACATTGGGAAGTAAGTGCGCGTTGGAATTTTGGCTCTGGCTTTCCCTTTACGCCTACACAAGGATATTACCAACAGCTTAACTTAAATAATTACATGGGGGGTTACACTGCGCAAAACGGACAACTAGGTTATGTTGCCGGAAATTTATTTTCGCAGCGTTTACCAACCTACCATCGTTTAGATATTTCTATTCGATATAAATACACCTTAAAAGACCGCATGATGCTTGAAATTAATGGAGGCGCTACCAATGTTTATAATCGCGCAAATATTTTCTACTTTAATAGAATTACCTACACAAGGGTAAACCAGTTACCTATTATGCCTAACTTAAATATCAGCTTAACTTTTTAATTATTTAAAGCCTTCTTAAGTCAAATTTCGCAACAAAAAAAACACTTTTTTTTTAAAGGATATTCAATAAATACAAAGTCTTTACGCTTATTAATATCTACTAAATCGATAGACATTATAGAATTAATGGCTTGAATATTTGTTCAAATAAAATTACATCCATTACTTTGCACTATAATTTTTAGTAGTGGTGGTTAAGAAAAATATGTTTATGTGTTGTATGCCTTTACGCTATATGCGGGTGGAATAGTATTATCATAAACATTGATTTTACAAAGCCTTTCCGCAAAATGGAAAGGCTTTTTTATTTTGAAATAATTAAAAAAATATATAAACCAAAAAAACAAACAAAATGTCAATTAGATTAGGAGATATCGCACCAGACTTTGTAGCAGAGTCAAGCGAAGGAAAAATTAAATTTCATGAATGGTTAGGGAACAGCTGGGGAATTCTATTCTCGCATCCTGCCGATTTTACACCTGTTTGCACAACCGAGTTAGGAACGGTAGCCAAACTAAAAGGTGAGTTTGATAAACGCAATGTAAAAGTTATTGCATTAAGTGTTGATCCCGTTCAATCTCATTTAGATTGGATAAAGGATATTAATGAAACACAACACACAACGGTTAATTATCCCATCATTGCTGATCCTGTTTTTGAAGTATCAAAACTTTATGGTTTTGTGCATCCTAATGCGTCGGATAAATTCACTGTACGTTCTGTTGTTGTTATTGGGCCCGATAAAAAAGTAAAACTACTTATCACCTACCCTGCTTCAACCGGAAGAAATTTTGATGAGATTTTACGTGTTATAGATTCTTTACAATTAACAGCTAACTACAGTGTAGCAACACCTGCCAACTGGAAACAAGGTGAAGATGTTGTTGTTGTGCCTGCTATTAAAACAGAAGATATCGCCGCAAAATTTCCAAAAGGATTTAAAGAAATTAAACCCTATTTAAGAACAACGCCTCAACCAAATATTTAAAAAACAAGACTCTGTGTTTAACGCTCAGTGTCTTAAAATAATTATCATGGAAAAAATATACATAAGCGAATCAGGCCCCGAAGTATCAGCTGCTATTTATGGCTTTTGGAGATTTACAACTTCAGCATTAGCTACTCAAAAAAAAGTAGAAGAAATCGTTAATTACAATTTAGAATTGGGTATTAACACCTTTGATCACAGCAATAACTATGCTGATGGTAATATAGAAGAGCTATTTGGTAAAGTAATAGCATTGGGTTCTATTAATCGTGAAGATATTATTATTTCTACCAAAGCGGGCATTCGCAATTTTTCTGATAAAAAAAATAAAGGTGTTTATTATGATTTGAGTCCGAAACACTTAACCAAAAGTGTTGACGAATCTTTAAAAAGATTGAGAACAGATTACATTGATATTTTTCTCTTAGAGCATTATGACCCTCTGTATCATGTTGAAGAAACGGCTTCTGCTTTGTTGCAGCTTTTAAGAAGCGGCAAAATAAAACATATTGGTGTTTCTAACTTTAATGTGTTTCAGCATCGCTTATTAGCCTCGCATTTATCGCAGCCAATTATTACAAATCATATCGAATTAAACTTGCTGCAAACTAAAGCTATAGACGACGGAAGATTAGATTTTATTAAAGAACAACGCAGCAAACCTATGGCATTTGCGCCTTTGGCAGGAGGCAGAATTTTATCTGGTAAAGATAAACAAGCTTTAAAGGTTAGAAAAACACTTGCGGAAATTGGCAAAAAACACAGTTCCAATGTAGAACAAGTAGCTGTGGCTTGGCTATATAAATTAGGTGCCTTGCCTATTATTGGTAGTCCTGATAAAAAAAGAATTAAAAATGCAGCAAGTGCTTATTCAATTGATTTAAGCAGAGAAGAGTGGTATCAATTATATAATGCTTCAAAATAAGTTATGCAAAGTTTTAGAACAGAGTTAGAAAATATTCATTCCTCATCAAAGGTTTTAATTGAAAAAGACATCATTGATCTTGACAGGAAAATTCATGAGTTTAGAGAAGGGAAAATTCATGAAGAAAAATTTCGTAGTCTGCGTTTAGCAAGAGGTGTATATGGTCAGCGTCAACAAGGTGTACAAATGATTCGTATTAAGTTACCTTTTGGCAAACTAAGCATAAAACAATTATTGCGCATTGCTGATATTAGTGATGAATATTCAAACGGTAATTTGCATTTAACCACTCGTCAGGATATTCAAATACATCACGTAAGTTTAGATAGAACGCCCGAGCTTTGGGCTAAGTTAGAACAAGATGATATTACTTTGCGCGAAGCTTGTGGCAATACTGTAAGAAATATTACAGCATCTGCCGAAGCAGGCATCGACCCAAACGAATTGTTTGATGTTTCACCTTATGCACATGCCTTGTTTACTTATTTTTTACGCAAACCTTTTTGCCAGGAGTTGGGTAGAAAAATAAAAATTGCTTTTTCAAATAACGAAAAAGATACTGCCCTTACCTATATACACGATTTAGGTTTTATTCCTAAAATAGAAAATAATCAGCGAGGCTTTAAAATACTTATAGGCGGCGGCTTAGGAGCGCAACCCTTTTTAGCGCAAACAGCTTTTGAGTTTTTGCATGAAGATAAAATTATTCCGTTTGTAGAAGCTACGTTGCGAGTATTCGACAGGCAAGGCGAAAGAGTGAGCAGGCATAAGGCGCGTTTAAAATATTTAATCAATAAAATTGGTTTAGAAGCATTTCTAAATTTTGTACGCGAAGAAGAGCAAGCATTATTGGTAAAAGAATTTAAAATTAATACTGATGAAAAGAAAAAAGAAACCTCTCTTCGTTCAACTTTAAAAAAAGAATTGGTTACAGTAAACGAAGAAAACTATAATCGTTGGAAAAACACCAATACCTTCAAACAAAAACAAGAAGGTCTATTTGGAGTCT